>JBDTUE010000374.1:0-3942 GCA_040007895.1 Saprospiraceae bacterium
ATGCGCTGCACGAACGATTCGTCCAACGCAAACAAATCGATGAAATCCAGGTTCAAAAACTTAACGCAGAAGTAAACTACCTGAAAGCACAAATTAACCCTCACTTCCTTTTTAATACACTCAATAACCTATATGCCCTTTCATTGGAAAAATCGGACAAAGCGCCGCAATCCATATTGATGCTTTCGAAGATGATGGACTACATGCTTTATGAGACCTCGGAATCTAAAGTAAGCCTGCAAAAAGAAATTGAAAATATTCAAAATTATATTGGCCTTGAACGAATCCGCCAGGGTAATGATGCGCAAATCAAGTATACCATTCAAGGGGAAATCCGGAATCAAAACATAGTCCCCCTGATTTTATTACCCTTGATTGAAAATGCGTTTAAACATGGGGTCAATCAATTAATCCGCAAAGCCTATATTGATATCCGGATTGAAATCTCGGATAATCAGCTAGCCATTTTTATTTCAAATAATTATAAAAAGGCAGCGGAACAGACAAATCATGGAATTGGATTGATAAATCTCAGGAAACAATTGGAACTGTATTATCCACATCAACATGAATTTGCCATCAAAGACAGTGGTTTAGAATTTGACGTTTCATTAAAACTGAATCTTGTATGAAATCCTCATACATGATAGTAGACGATGAGCCCCTGGCACATGAAGTACTGAAAAAATATATGGAGCGTATCCCTTCCCTGAAATGGAAAGGGAGTTTTTATAATGCTGTAGATGCTCAGCTATTTCTGGATTTACATAAAGTGGACCTGTTATTCCTGGATATACAAATGCCGGAAATTACCGGCGTAGAGTTTCTAAAAAGGCTAAAGAATAAACCGGTAACCATATTCACTACGGCATTTCGTAAATATGCCCTGGTTGGTTTTGATCTGGGAGTGATCGATTACCTGCTCAAACCGATTGAATTTGATCGTTTCGAAATGGCAGTACGAAGAGCCATCGATTTTCTGGAATCTAAAACAGAAGACAAAAATTTTGATCTGGAGATTAAAGTAGGCACCAGTACAGTCTTGCTGGACCGGCGTGAAATTCAATATGCAAGAGGATTAAAGGATTATACGATCATATATACGGATAAAAATAAATATACCGTATTGGGTAATCTCAAAAGCTATGAAAAGACACTGATACCACAATATTTTATAAGGGTACATAAATCATACATCATTGCAAAAACCAGGATTAAAATCATCAGGCAACAAAAAATAAAAATAAATGAGGTAGATATACCTATAGGCAGGAGCTATAGATCCAAACTAGATGAATATCTTGAAGAAAAAAAACAAACCTAAGTCAGTTACCGATATAAATCAACATCGGATCAGGGATATTGCATATTTTAAAATCAGGTTAAATATTTATCATTCAAGGTGAAGGCTATCAGATAGTTTTATTTTTGAGCGTGAATAAAATTCAACTGTTTTTATTAATTGTAGTACTTAACTGCAATCCAACTCTTTCTCAGGAATTAATGCCCCCTGCAATTAATTCATCTCTTCCGGAATTTGGAGGCTCTCTTGCAACGACAGGAAAAAAGAGTCATCGTAATTCCTTTTATTTTAACAGGACTGACTCATTGCGAACACTTATTGATTTAATGCAAGCTGAATTAAATGGCAACTCCTATTTGTCTTCTACGAGATTACCTTTTAATACGGATAGCTACCGGGATATTGATCCATTTATAAACAGCGACGGGACTATTCTCTATTTTTCTTCTAACCGGGAACAAACAGACCTATCTAAAGGATACAATTTATGGCAAGTCCGTCTTTCAGATACAGGCTGGGGTCGACCGGAACCCATGCCTGGTGAAATAAATTCTGAGCAGGATGAAATCTATTGTTCATTTACAAGCAAAAATGATATTTATTTTACCCGCTTAGACAAACATTCATCACACATCTACTATTCCTTGTTAAAGAATGGAAAATATTCACCGGCTCAGAAAGTCGATTTGCCTATTCATGACAGTATTCGAATAAGTAATCCTGCTATAGCTCCTGATCATTCCTTTTTAATATTTGTATCTGCTCAGTTAAACGAACTACCCAATGCTGATTTGTACTATAGCCGTAATCTTGGAAATAATCGATGGAGCAAACCTATAAACTTAGGAGTAACAGTCAATACGTCAGATGCGGAGTTCGCTCCTTTTGTTTCTCACGATAAGAAATGGTTATACTTTACTTCAGAACGACCCGGCATCGTCAAAAATTTTCCTATCGGTTTAAGAAGGCCCGGCGATATTTATCGGATTAGATTGAAAAACATTTTGCCTTAAGCAAAATCAAGCTAAGTCGTTATATGTTTAATGGCTCTTTTAAGGAATATAGTTTTGAACATACTCTAGTTTAGTCCGTTGCAAAAGCAGTTCTATAAACCATGCTATATTCTCTACCTTTGTACCATTCAAGTTTATTAATCTTTGTCAGTATTTAAAAAACTCGCCGGCGAAACAGCCTTGTATGGAATGAGCAGTATCCTGGCCAGGTTAGTCAATTTTTTATTGGTTCCACTACATACACATGTTTTTACTCATAGAGATGAATACGGTGTAATAGGTCAGGTATATGCCTGGATTGCACTGGGTATTATCTTGTATACACTAAGGCTCGAATCTGCTTATTTCCGCTATTCAAGCAATGATCCAACTAGTACCTCCTATGCCAATGCTAAATCAAGTGTAACTGTAATTGCTCTCTTCCTTTCCTTTCTTTTATTCATTAGCGCTGACCTTGTGGCCGGTTGGTTGCAAATACCTGGTTATGGCCAATTAGTGAGATTTGGAGCCGGCATCATCGCAATAGATGCGATTTGTGAATTGCCTTTTGCCCGGTTAAGGCTTGAAAAGCGGCCTGTCAAATTCGTTACCATTAAAATCATTAATATACTTATCAATGTATTCCTCAATTACTTTTTGTTATGGTGGGCTCCAAAACAAGGATATGCCTTCTTTACTGAAAGCAATAAAATCGTTTATGTCTTTCTGGCTAATCTTGCTGCCAGTGTGGTCACCCTACTACTCCTTTCGAAAGAATATTTTACTCAGGGATTTGAATTGAATAAGAAGGAATTGATCAAAATATTTTCCTACGCATTACCTTTATTTATAGTGGGTATTGCTGCTGTGATGAATGATTCGATGACTCGTCAATTTTTGGGTTGGTTGGTGCCAGGAACTTCATTGGATAAGCAGACGCTGATGGGAGAATACAATGCCTGTGTAAAATTTGGTGTATTTATTTCGCTTTTTGTTCAGGCTTTCCGCTATGCTGCAGAACCATTTTTTTTCAAGCATATGCATTCGGATAATGCAAGACTTGATTACAGCCGGATTACGACTTATTTCACCCAGTTTATGATGATTGGGTTTGTAGCGATCTTATTATATCTTGATTTTATTAAGCATTACGTTGTACGGACACCGTCTTATCTTAATGCAATAGGGGTAGTACCTATTGTGCTATTAGCGAATGTATTCCTTGGTGTTTATTATAATGTTTCCAATTGGTACAGGCTTACAGATCGTACCCGGTATGGCATGTATTCAGCTATGATCGGTGTCGGGCTTACGATATTATTCAATGTATTATTGGTACCTAGGTTCAATTATTATGGTACAGCCTGGTCAATGTTGATTTGTTACCTTGGGATGACTGTGGTTACGTATCTCTGGGGGCAAAAATATTATCCGGTTCCGTACGAGGTTAATAAAATACTCTGGATTATATTGGGTGGTATATTTATTTATGTGCTGAGTAAAGCGCTTGATTCCGTCTTACCTCAGGGAATCTACCTCAAGCTATTGATACACTCCGTATTATTTGGATTGTTTGTATTACTCTTTAACCGGGACATGGTCAAATCCTTAATTGTGAGCTTTACAGGAAAGTCAGCTTCAAATCCT
>JBDTUE010000375.1:0-3942 GCA_040007895.1 Saprospiraceae bacterium
GGTACTTCAAAATTGTATTCAAAAGTTGCTCCGGGTTGTATTGGCTTTTGTACTTCGCCGGTTCCATCCATCGAAGCAGGCAGTCTGATCCCATGCCAGTGAATCATAGTTGGCTCATTCAGTTCATTCTTTAATTTAATAACAAGGGTATCTCCTTTTTTTGCTTTAATTACAGGGCCGGGTAACTGGTGATTAAATCCCCAGGCCTTTATCTTTTTGTCCTCGCTGATTGCCCAGTCAAATGCTGATGCTGTTAGTTCGTAATAAATTTTATTGGCTTTCATGTCGTTTGATTTTAGTTTTTAATACTTTGATGATGTAAAGCTATTCTTGCTTTTAGCTGCTTAAAGGACGACATGATGTCAAAAACGGACAACTCTTTTCTTGAGAAGGCAGTTTTGTTGTCCTTATTACAATATTAGTAGTTACAAGTTTTCCTTGACATCCAGTGTTGCCGTAGAATTCCTTCCCTTACCTTTAAGTAGGTTCGAAAGTCGGTGACATATAGCCCCCATTTCTTCTCTTTTTGGATACCCTCACCATTCAATTTATCCTGATTTCTTACATAAAGAATTAAAATAGTATCCAATATGATGATATCACGTTGATTAAGACATAATTCATTAAAAATTACTCAGATCTACACTCACCTCACCGATCCATTTAATCCTTGATGCACTCTTTATTTAAAACTCCGTAGGCTTTGAGACCTTTGCATTATGTAAAACGAATATTTCCTGATAAGAAATAGAGGATACTAAGATCTTTTTATCCACTTAGTATAATTTTGCGAGCTTGGCGATCTTTGCGGGATATTAAAACAAATATCGAATGTTAAGGCCAATTATATCAGTTTGAAATTTAGACTTGTCGTGCCTTAGAAATATTTAACACGATCATCCATTTGGCTAAAACAACAGATCTTATTTTTAACTTTCAATGAAATATTTTATACCTATTTTTCAATTATGACAAATAGCCGCAGAGAATTTATTAGAAAATCTGTCTTGATCTCAGGATCGTTAGGACTTAAAAGGCCATCTGGTTTAAATGAAGTAAACTCCTTCTCCGAAGAAGACGACAGATTAGTGCTTTTGGGTACTCAGGGAGGACCCAATATTCGTTCCTATAAACAAACTCCTTCAGCTAATCTCATCGTGTATAAAAAAACAACTTTTGTCATTGATACAGGTCATGGAGTAACGTTTAAACTAAAAGAAGCCGGCATTAACCTATCAACTCTAAAGTACATTTTCATCACACATCACCATTCTGACCATAATCTTGAGCTGGGTCCATTAATTTACAATGCGTGGATTGCTGGTTTAGATAAACCTATTCATGTATATGCACCTATCGGGATAAAACAGTTGCTTAAGTACTACTGGAAATCAAACCAGATAGATATTGAAATGAGAATTATGGATGAAGGGCGGCCCGATATAAGAAAGTTGGTAATAAGCCATGAGATCAAGGAAGGAGTGGTACTGTCAAATTTAACGGAAGAAGTCAGTGCATTAAAAAACTTTCATCCCCCATTTAAAGAAAGCTATGCATTCAAATTTAAATTGGGAGAAAAGATTATTGTCTTTTCTGGTGATACGACGTACTGCCCTGCCCTGGGTACCTTCGCTTATGGTGCCGATTACCTGGTTCATGAAATCATGGATGCACCTGCAGTAGAGGAAATGGCTAAGCGCCGACCGATTTCACCAAAACTTAAAAAAAGTATATTATCACACCACACCATAGCTGAAGATGTAGGACGGGTTGCTACAGCTGCCAATGTGAAGAACCTTATTTTAAATCATTTTGTACCGCCGGATGACAAAAATCTAACCGACAACTTTTGGACCGATGCAGTAAGTAAAACATTTTCCGGAAAAATTATAGTGGGGAAAGATTTGCTTCAATTACCCTTATAAATTTGCAATTGAAATACAATGCGATATTTCTATATCATCGACCGTTAATCAAAAATAAAATTGTTTCTGACTAAGATGTATCATAACCAACCATTGTTTTTAGAAAATCAATAAGATGAATAAGTCTGATCATAATTCAGTGAATCATATATTAACATACGGAACCAAAATTTACCATATTTCAACAAGTGATCCTGGCAAGAATTGTAAAATGTTTATTCTGTTCTGTATTCTGTTTGTAAAGAGCCCAGCAATCAATATATTTGGTCAACAACCTATTGTTACCATTCCAGAAAGCAGATGGATTCATCAAATGACCTATGATGAAAAGAATAATCAAATTCTATTATTTGGCGGTGCAACAAATGATAAAATACTAGGTGACCTATGGTCTTTTAATGTCTCTGGATGGAAAAAGTTATCTGACTCCGGACCTCCTCCAAGGTGTAAGACTTTTATTGTTTATGATAAATTCCGGCATGTAGCCGTACTCTTTGGAGGACAGACTAGTGATGACAAACTATTAAATGATACCTGGGAGTGGAATGGAAAAAGCTGGAAAGAAATACAAATCACAAGTCCTCCGGCACGAAATCATTCGATGGCAGTTTATGACGAGAAGCACAAAGAAATTATTTTATTTGGAGGCTTTGGAAATTCAGGACTACTTCTGGATACATGGTCTTTCAAAGGGGAGTCCTGGAAATTGAGGAATAATGTTGGTCCTAAAGATTGCCTGCCACATTCCCTTATTTATGATGAAGATCATCAATCGGTGCTAATGATTACGGTAATCCTTCAAAACAATCCCAAAGATTCGATTCATAAAATCAATGAAATGTGGGAGTGGACAGGTGATCACTGGAACAAACTAAATCAGCAACTACCTCCTACTTCCTACCAAAGTTTACAAACTTTATCCTCCTTTGGGAAGTCCGGAATTGTATTATTTGATGGAGATGATATTAAAAATAATATGGCCCTGACCTGGAGCTACATCAATAAGAAATGGATAAGTAGGAGAATAGATGGACCAAGTCCAAGGATTGGATCCGCTATGATCTTTGATAAAAAAAGGATGAAGACAATCCTTTTCGGTGGAAGTAACAGGACTACAATGTTTAATGATGTCTGGGAATGGGATGGTGGAAAATGGAAAGAAGTATATATCAACTAATTGCTAATAGCATCCTATGAATAAGCACTGAATCTATAGGTTATTTTATAATTTTATCACTTCTCAAATCAACGTTGTTAGATAAATTAATAAGATGAATAAGTTTGATCATATTTCCGGGACCCAATTTCTCACAGGTGATGCAAAAATTTATTATGAAAAAACAGGATCCCTTGACAAACCTATTCTGTTATTACTTCATGGTGGTTTTGGGAATATAGAAGATTTTAATACCATTCTCCCACAAATCAAAAATGATTTTTATGTTATTGGCGTGGATAGTCGTGGACATGGAAAATCAACGTTGGGTGAAAGAGATTTATCTTATGAGCTTATACAAAATGATATTGAACAGCTATTGAATCATCTTGGAATACATAAACTTAGTATAATCGGGTTTAGCGATGGTGGAATTGTTGCCTATCGATTAGCAAGTTATTCGGACCTTAAAATAAACAAGTTAATTACCATCGGGTCCAGATGGCATCATAAAAACATACTGGAAACAAAAGAAATTTTAAGTTCAGTTACTGCAGAAAAATGGCGATTAAGATTTCCTGAAATGGTCAACTCCTATGAAAGAAACAATCCCGAACCCAACTTTGACAGACTATCCACTCAATTGGTACAAATGTGGTTGAATGAAAAAAGTTATCCGGATGAGGATGTCAAAAATATTAAAGCATCCACGCTTATTGTCCGTGGAGACAAAGATCACCTGGTAAAAAGAAAATTTGTTTTTGATATCGCTGAATTAATTGAAAACTCAAGCTTATCAAATATTGCCTTCGCGGGGCATGCAGTTCATATGGAAGATCCAGAAGTATTACTATTGACCAT
>JBDTUE010000376.1:0-3934 GCA_040007895.1 Saprospiraceae bacterium
TAATATTCTCACTATTCCACATTTTGATAAAGAACTTAAGCGGCTTTCAAAAAAATATCACTCTTTAAAACTTGAAATAGTTGAATTAGGCAAACTATTGGAAAGTAATCCACAGATCGGGAGTGAAATTTTGTCTCATTGCTATAAAATAAGATTATCTATTGCAAGTAAAGGCAAAGGTAAAAGAGGTGGGCAAGGGTGATTACCTATATATACATCTCAGAGAAAAAGGTATTCTTGCTTTCCATTTATGATAAAAGTGAAAAAAATGATATCAGCGATAAAGAATTAAAGGGCCTCATAGGGAGTCTGGACCTGGAATAATACATTTTTATTAAGAATAATATTTATTCACCATTTGTTCAATCTTATACAACATCAATCCTGCAATATTCGTCGCCCGGTATTTAGCTTCTTCCGCTTTGGCTCCTAAATAATTTTCATCCACTGTCTCCGTAAACAGTTTTAGCCATTCATCAAAATGGGCTTTTGTCAATGGTGTCTTTTGATTTAATTGAAGATGTACTTCCATGGCATTGCGGGAATAAGTCATTTCACCCAATAACATCGTACACCAAAAATCATAGAGTATTGGCATATGGTGCTCAAAATTTATTTGGGCAATATCTATAAAAACCGGTCTCAATAACGTATTCACTTTGATCTTCTCATAAAAGGTATCGATCAACAGGATGATATCAGTCCGGGTAAGAATATCATTTGGAGCATTATGTTCATTCATGATTAAGCTTTTAACAAACTATACGAATAAAAGTTGACCGATCAAATTTCCTTCGTGGACTTGTGTATTCATTCGATTAAAAAATAATCTGTATTTGATTTCTTCGGTTTGTTGTACTCTCTGTGTACTTTGTGGTTCACAAAAAAATGAAGTTTAAACTCACCACTACTATTCCTGCATCTACCTCAGCAGTATTTAATGCCTGGCTCACGAGTAAGGCTCATACTGCTATGACCGGTGGAAAAGCTATCTGTACTAAACGAAAAGGAGGTTCGTTCTCGGCCTGGGATGGATATATTCAGGGAAAAAACATCGAACTACGGCTAGATGAATATATTAAACAATCGTGGCGTACCGTAGAATTTAAATCTGATCAGCCAGACTCTATCCTTGAAATCTCCCTTGAGCCCAAAGGAAAAAATCAATGTAAGCTTATCCTTATTCATTCGGAATTAACACCAGCAGACCAAAAATATAAACAAGGCTGGAAGGATAGTTATATCACACCAATGAAACAATATTTTAGCCAGTTGAATGAAATCTCCTGATTATCTTCGGATCAATGAATAAAAATAATCTCTTATTGGCCCTGGTGGCTGTATTCCTTTTAATTGTTTCTTGTAAAATCAAGTCATCTTCTGAAAAGAATAATCCTTCAACGTCAGCATCTGCATATGTGGAAGAACTGATGAAGAAAATGACGATAGAAGAAAAAATTGGTCAATTAAATTTGCTTACACCCGGAGGTGCTGTGACCGGCGCCGTAGTAAGTAAAGATGTTGAATCCAAAATTAAAGCAGGTCAGGTTGGAGGGATTTTTGGTATACGAGGTGCTGATAAAACCAGGCAGGCACAGGAAATCGCTGTCAAACAAAGTAGATTAGGTATACCCTTGATGATAGGTATGGATGTCATCCACGGACATCAGACGATGATGCCGATACCGCTGGGTTTATCCTGTAGTTGGGACATGAATTTAATTGAACAATCAGCCCGCATTGCAGCTAAGGAAGCGTCAGCAGATGGTATTATGTGGGCATTTTCTCCAATGGTGGATATAGCACGGGATCCGCGATGGGGTCGTATATCGGAAGGGTCCGGTGAAGATCCTTTTTTAGGATCTCTTATTGCACAGGCTATGGTCCGTGGATATCAGGGTAATTTATCTGATCCCTCATCGAAGGGCACCGATCCTACCTATATACTTGCCTGTGTAAAACACTATGCTGCCTATGGTGCTGCAGAGGGTGGTCGGGATTATGCGGCAAGTGATATGAGTAAACTGAGATTGCTCAATGAATATCTGCCAACCTATAAAGCCGCTGTCGATGCCGGGGTGGCGTCTGTCATGAATTCATTTAATGTGGTGGACTATGTACCAGCTACTGCCAATGATTATTTATTAAAAGAGATTCTGAGAAATCAATGGAATTTCAAAGGATTTGTAGTGACCGATTATACTTCTATCAATGAAATGAGCAATCATGGTATCGGTGATCTCCAGGAAGTATCCATGCGTGCATTAAAAGCCGGAGTAGACATGGACATGGTTGGAGAAGGATTTCTCACGACTTTAAAAAAATCATTGGACGAAAAAAAAGTTACCGAACAGGAAATTAATGATGCGTGCAAAAGAATATTAATTGCCAAATATCATTTAGGATTGTTTAATGATCCCTATCGGTATTTTGATACGATAAGAGCCAGAAAGGAAATTTTATCCACGGACAATCGTGCCTTTGCCAGAAAGGCGGCCGGTAAAAGTTTTGTTTTATTAAAAAACCAAGCTGATCTTTTGCCTTTGAAAAAAACGGGAAAGATTGCAGTCATAGGTCCATTAGCAGACAGCCGGCGAAATATGCTGGGCACCTGGAGTGTATCCGGAGATCCGGATAAAGCAATCACTGTGCTTGAAGGAATAAAATCTGTTGTAGCAGATGCAGCTACCATTCGATATGCCAAAGGTGCAAATCTTAGTGATGATACTACGTTCACAAAAAAAGTCAATGTATTCGGACCGGAGATTCTCATAGACAAAAGATCACCTGCCGCTATGTTGGATGAAGCTGTTACTCTTGCTAAACAAAGCGACATCATCATAGCAGTCGTTGGCGAAGCGGCAGATATGACCGGGGAAGCTTCGAGTATGGCACATATCGGATTACAGGCAAGCCAGGTCAGATTATTAGAAGCTTTGAAAAAAACCGGCAAACCAATAGTATTGGTACTATACAATGGAAGGCCCATGATCCTTCAATGGGAATCAAAAAATATGGATGCTATCCTTGATGTATGGTTTGGTGGTACAGAAGGTGGAAATGCAGTAGCGGATGTTTTATTTGGTGATACTTCACCGGAAGGAAAACTTACCACCTCGTTTCCTGTCACTGAAGGACAAATACCTGTCTATCATGCCATGCTAAATACAGGGAGGCCCTATAACGGTGAAGAATTTTCAAAATTTAAATCAAATTACCTGGATATCCCTAATGAACCTTTATATCCGTTTGGGTTTGGACTTCATTACACTACTTTCAAGTATGGAGAACCTGGTATAAACAATACCGTTTTACAGGGAGGAGGAAAATTGACAGCCAATATTCAAATCTCCAATACGGGTTCTCGAGAATCTTCTGAAACTGTTCAACTGTATATCCGCGATGTAGTAGGAAGTATCTCTCGTCCCATGAAAGAATTAAAAGGATTTCAACAGATATTGCTTAAGCCCGGGGAGAATAAAATGGTAAGTTTTACTATTGATGAATCTATGTTGAAATTTTATAATAGTAACCTGGTGTATGGAAGTGAGCCTGGTCAATTTGAAGTTTTTATTGGACCTAATTCCAGGGATACTAAAAAAGTAAGTTTTGAATTAAAATTGGATTGATCATTCATTAAAGAATCAACCATTGATTCATCAAAATTAAAAGATAAAAAAACTGCCCTTCAATCATCGAAGGGCAGTTATAAACTTTATTTTATCAATACTATTTTCCTACTTACAATTTGATTGTCGTATACTATTCTATAAATGTATGTTCCGGCAGCCAGATTATCTCCGGCTATTTCAGCTTTGTACGTACTTCCTTTTTCCGTAGTGCCGTCAAATAAGGTTGCGATTTTACTTCCCATTAGATTACACAGTTCAATTACTACTCGTGAATTTGATTCAGGAACTTTAAATTCAATCAC
>JBDTUE010000377.1:0-3889 GCA_040007895.1 Saprospiraceae bacterium
CAGCGCGTTGGATAATGTTGCCTTGCCATTGATCTACGCAGGAATGAATAAATCCAGAAGACTCGAACGTGCAGCACATGTACTCGATATTGTCGGCCTTGGAGATAGAATGACGCACAGACCCAATGAACTATCTGGTGGACAACGCCAGCGTGTAGCAATAGCCAGAGCACTTGTCAATAATCCAAGCATTATACTTGCGGATGAACCAACGGGTAACCTTGATTCTAAAACAAGTGATGAGATTATGCGCATATTTGAGGAAATACATAGTCAGGGTAATACGATCATATTGGTTACGCACGAACCTGACGTATCATTACATGCTCACAGGATAGTCCGTTTGAAAGATGGTTCCATCGAATCGGATACGCTTAATGCTCATATAGTGCGATATGGTATAGCAGCGGCTGCTCATTAATTTTTGACAATTTTATTGAATCAATCCAGATTTTTGTAAGTCTGAATGAAGTTGATATTAGGTTTAATGTAAGCTTGATATTAAAAACCTTGTTTGATCAATTCAATAAATTCATTCCATAATGCAGGTTTTAATGCCAGAGTTAATACAAAACCACTAATGGCTCCCCAAAAATGGGCAGTATGATCGATGTTTCCCTGACCTTTTTTTCCGGCATAAGTTGAATAAATCAAATAGAGGATAGCCGCCAGAATCCCGGGTATCGGAATGATATAAAAAAGTAACAGTTTAGCCAGAGGATAGAAAATGATAAAGGAAAATAGTACTCCCGAAACGGAACCAGATGCTCCCACACTAGCAAAACCTGGATTGTCTTGTTGTTTGTGATAGGTGACCAGGTTAGCTAAAAGTCCACTTAAAAGATATACCAAAAGATAGAACACTCTACCGCTGGTGCTTCCAAAATTGTCTATGAATTTATTTTCAAGTGCTTCTCCAAAACTGTACAAGGCATACATATTAAAAGCTAAATGCATCCAGTCTCCATGTACAAAAGTACCTGTGATCAGGCGGCTCCATTCCCTGACTCTTTTTTCAGCATAGGGATAATGTTTAAGTTTTTCAAGGATATCCGTCCGCTGAAAAGCTTGCCAGGAAATTAAAGCATTTAGAATAATAAGAGCAAGTGTAACCGTCATAGTATGTTTTAATTAATCGTTGTGATAAGGTTCATTTTTTAATATGGTACCGGCACGATAGAGTTGTTCCAATATAAATAACCTCGCCATATCATGGGAGAAAGTCATATCGGATAAAGATATTTTCTCTTTTGCACGAGCTATTACGGAAGGATGAAATCCAAAGGCTCCTCCTATCAATAGCACCACCCGTTTATGACTGGAGATCATGAGTTTATTCAGAAAATGGCTAAAGTCCCTGGAACTAAATTTTTTACCTTTTTCGTCCATTAATATCAAATGATCATCTGCATTGATTTTTTTTAAAATGAGGTTAGCCTGAAACTGCAAAGATTTTTCTCTGTCTTGGGATCGTTGAGATCCCGGTTCTTTAATCTCGGTATATTCAAAAGGAAAGTAATGTTTAAGTTTCTTCTTGTATACCTCTATTCCTTCGATTAAATACTTCTGTGTACATTCACCCACACACCATACTTCTAACTTCATGTGGTAATTTAATTGCTGTACACCTGGTAATCCCAGGGTTTAAGGTTGATTTTCTGATCTTTTTTGAAGCCGGCTTCTTTACCTGTAAATATTTCTTTCATAGGCGGGATTTCTTCAGTGATCATTGCTGATTGAGGTTTGTTGGAAAGATTGAGCAGGACGACTACAGATTGGCCGTCTTTCGTTCTCTTAAAAGCATAGATATTATTGGAAACTGCAATTTTTTCTAAGGGAACACCGGCTGATCCATTGCCGAGTGCTTTAGAATGTTGTTTTAGGTCAAATAAGGTTTTGAAGAATGGTGCAAAGGAGTATGATTTAAAAGGAATTGTATCCTTATCAAAAAAGCGTAGCCTCTTTTTCATAGGTTCTTCCTGGCCACTATAGAGCAAGGGCATGCCATCAAATGTAAATGCAAGTACAGCCATCGTTTTATTAGCATCTTTCATTCGTTCAAACTCGGTTCCATTCCAGGAATTTTCATCATGATTAGTAGTAAAATAAATATGATATCCCTTTTTATTTTTCATCCTATCCCTTATTAAAAAGGAATCGATAGCCGATGCATTCTGTTTTCCTTGCGCGATGTCATTGATGATATGATGAAATTCCCATCCGTAATCAAGATCCAGCGCACCATCATTTCTAAATTGGGCTGTCTCACTTTCCCCCAATAACAAAAGAGACTTCATTGATCTCAAACTATCGGACACCGCCCGCCAAAAATCTGCAGGTACATTATGAGCTACATCATATCGTATTCCATCAATATCAAAATCACTAATCCAATATTGCATGGCATCGATCTGAGCCTGGCGCATTTCTTTATTATCATAATTCAGATCGGCAACATCAGTCCAGCCCCAACTTTTGCCTGTTGATGGGTCTATCGGATCCACAATATTGCCCAGCGAGTCATGAGTATAATAATCAGGATGTGATTTAACCCAGACATGACCCCAACCTGTATGGTTAGGCACCCAATCAATAATTACTTTCATCCCGGAGGCATGAATTTTATTGACCAGGTTTTTAAAATCTTCCTTTGTTCCGAATTCTGGATTGGTAGTCATAAAATCACTCACACTATAATAACTGCCCAGGCTTCCTTTGCGTTTTTCTTCACTGATCGGGAATATAGGCATGAGCCAAAGGATATCTACACCCATAGCTGCCAGTCTTTCCACATGATTGCCAAAAGCATTAAAAGTACCTTCAGGAGTATATTGCCTGAGATTGACTTCATACATCACTGCCTGGTCATCCCAATCCGGGTTTCCTGTAGGGGTCTTTGCCACAACTGCAGTCCCGGTATCTGTTGAAGTATTCTCTTTTGGAGCAGATGGTTTGCATGCCATGATGCTGATGACGCAAAGGAAAATAATTAGAAATTTCATATTGGTATTAATCAATTTGGTGAGGAAATTAACTGCATAAAATTAATCAACCTAATCGTTCCGTAAGGCTTGTATGATCCTGAAATGTTTTTTTAATCCATTTTTGAAGGTTCTCTGCCAGCGTGTGTGCTTTGACCATATGAAGATAAGCGAGTGTATTTTGAATTTTTATAGCGGGCGCAGGTCCCATATGCTGTTCAAGGTAAGAGTTAAATATTTTTTTATAAGCTTCATCTAACCAGGTTGCCTGGTGTGGCCATAGCTTTTGAGTATATGATTTTAGAATCTCGAGGGTGAGCCCTTCATTAAGCATTTCAGTGGCTTCTTCATACCAATGGTTATTGATATAAAAATCAATCAGTAAATTTTTTGAGCGGGGATGTTTAGAATCTTTTAAAGCATCGACAATGATTTCCATAGAAACATCTTTTTCCCTGAGAAACCTAAGGTACTTTTCCTCCGGTTGAGTTGCCAGCAGATGTAATGCATGGACCGTTGAGTTTGGGTCATCCGGAAATAAAGACCAAAACCTGTCCATGATTTTATTTTTCCAAAATTCATCCTTTGTCCTTCGCATCAGCCATTGACACAAGGTATGGGCCATTTCCCGCTGTGTCGCATGAAGTACGTCTACCGCAGCCAACCACCGCGACGTATCATTATTTAATTCAAAAGCAGCAATTAATAACCGTTCATCTTCAAAACGCATGGATTGACGGGTAATAGCAACTAAGGGTATGGGGTTATGATCTTTTCTGCCTACTTTTTTAAGTATGCTTTCCTTTAAAGCTATTCTTTGTTCGTGATCAGATTTGGAATAAAGAATTTCAAACAAATTATTCGGAGAATGGATAAATGGATATGAAGGCTCATTAAATTGCACTATA
>JBDTUE010000378.1:0-3875 GCA_040007895.1 Saprospiraceae bacterium
GTGGCTATCTCTAAAAACTTAAATTAAATTACTTCAATTCTTTATCAGCTATCTATGTAATTTATTCAACCACTCTGTGGATATAAACTCGATCTATGAGTAACCCCGCATTGCATACGGGGATACTCAAATTAAATCCCCGTCCGATCCGGCACGGGTGGGCTTTCAGGATTAGCAGCAGAAAATGGATGTTCATTCATCATAAATAATGCATAAAATCATTTCCCAAAGAAAGGTCAAAGATAAAATCTCTCGAAAGTCGAATATATTTGACTTCTTTAATATGAAATCAATTATCCGTTCAGTAGCCCTTTCAGCATGGTTGTTTTTATCATTCTATGTACATGCTCAACAAAAATTTACACGGGATGATACATTACGTGGCTCTATTACGCCTGAACGAGCATGGTGGGATTTAAAATATTATCATTTACAGGTAACCGTTAATCCTGAAAAAAAATCGATCCAGGGTCAGGTTCTTATTAAGTATAATGTTTTGAGTCCTTATCAAATCATTCAAATCGACCTTCAACCACCTCTTTTAATAGAAAAAATAATCCAGGATGGTGCAGAGCTTAGTTATATAAAAGAGGGAGAGAATGCTTATATGATTTCTTTAAACAAACCTCAGCTGAAAGGACATGCCGAGTCTATTACAGTTTATTATAACGGAATACCTAAAGAAGCAAAAAGACCACCGTGGGAAGGTGGTGTTCAATGGACTAAAGATAATGATGGGAATACGTTTATTGCCACAGCGTGCCAGGGAATAGGTGCCAGTGTCTGGTGGCCATGTAAAGATCATATGTATGATGAAGCAGATAGTATGGCCATTTCTATTACAGTACCAGAAGATCTCATGGATATATCCAACGGTCGCCTCCGATCAATCATCAATAATCCGGATCATACTAAAACATATAACTGGGCAGTTCGAAATCCTATTAATAATTACGGAGTAAATATGAATATTGGCCGTTATGTTCATTTTTCGGATAAGTTTCATGGAGAGAAGGGTAATCTGGATATGGATTATTATGTTTTACCCTACAACCTGGAAAAAGCGAAGGAACAATTCAAACAAGCCAAACTAATGATGCGTGCTTTTGAATACTGGTTTGGACCTTATCCCTTTTATGCCGATGGTTATAAATTAGTTGAGGTACCCTACCTGGGTATGGAACATCAAAGTTCAGTCACCTATGGCAATGGTTTTGCCAATGGATATAGAGGAAGAGATCTTTCAGCGACAGGCTGGGGTCTTAAATGGGATTTTATTATTGTACATGAATCAGGTCATGAATGGTTCGCCAATAATATCACCGATATAGATGTAGCAGATATGTGGATCCATGAAAGCTTTACCAATTATTCAGAAAATTTATACACCGAATATTATTATGGTAAGGAAGCCGGAGCTGCTTATGTCATCGGCTGCAGGAAGTTAATAAAAAATGATAAACCCATTATAGGAGCTTATAATGTCAACCAGAGCGGCCCTCTTGATATGTATTATAAAGGTGGGAATATGTTGCATATGATCCGGCAGCTCATAAATAATGATAAAAAATGGCGCAATATCTTACGTGGACTCAATCGCACATTCTACCATCAAACGGTTACAGGAAACCAGGTCGAGCATTACCTCACCGAAAAAAGTGGTATCAATCTTTCCAAAATCTTTGATCAATATCTGAGGGATACCGCTATACCTGTACTTGAATATAGATTTACAAACAATCAATTAATGTTTCGCTGGAGTAATACGGTGAAAGGATTTGACATGCCTCTAAAAATAAAACCCGGATCGAGTGCAAAACTCATAACTATATATCCTACTACTACATGGAAGACATCTAAAATAAAAGGTGATTCCATTACAGTAGATCAAAATTATTATGTTTATAGTAAAAAAATAAGCGACGGAATCATAGTTAATCCGCTGTATAAATAAGCAGGCTTAATCCAATTTGAACATGTTTTATATCAGGTTTATGAACAAGTTTGGGAGATGAATTTTTATCGCTTCATAAATGGTCGTCCTGATGGGACTTAATAGACCTTGTTAAGTCCATATTACCAAATGTGAGCCCCTCTGGGGCTAGTCCATTACGAAAAATAATAAATTAGAAAGTTTAATAGATTTTAATTCCAACCATTTTTTTTCTTGAAATTAAAGTTAGGTAAATCAAGTCCCGTAGGGACATCCATTTGGCAAATAATAGATCAAAACTATTATGTCCGCAACAAAAAAATCAGCGATGGCTAAATAACCAGGTTATATTTTTTCAATTTCTATCGTATTAAATAAACCCAATTGTTTTGAAAAAGGGGACAAGATCCATTCAACGAATTTTACCGGATTATACATAAATAATGGCAACAGAGCTGTTCTGGATACACCTCCGCTCAATATGTATTTAATTGGAGAATGGTATTGTATAGAATTAATCTTGAGAGATGGAAAATCATCCCGGAAAGATTTAATGTCCCTTTTAAAATAAATATATGGCAATGCCTGGTTGCTGTTGGACATGGGATTTCCTGATTTAATTTCTCTTAAACCCAGTTCGTCAAATGGTTCATGATGAAATCGCTTATAAATAAATCTACCAAGAAGACTGTTAGCGGGTTCTATCATGATGATTTTGCCTCCCCGGATCAACGTGCGTTGTGCTTCCTGTAAAAATAAATAGGGTCTGGGTATATGATGAAAAACATTCAGCATCACGATAGAGGATAATTCATTTTCATTAAAAGGAAGTTGCTCTGCGCTAAAGGTAATATCGACATGAGGTAAATCTAAAATATCGCTGGTGATTATATTGGGGAAGACCTCTTTATAAAAACCTCCTCCCGAGCCAATTTCCAGATTTTTCCCACCAGGAATATGTTTTGTTCCTGCAACAAAAATTTCGTACCAATCCTTATACAAACGTTTTAAGAAAGGATTGTTCAATATAATCTCCCTATGAAACAATGTAGATCTTGGATCATCCAGCTCAAATGGAATTAAAATTTTTTTGAACATTACCGGGACATTTCAAATAAAATGATGAAACTTGTTTTAAATTGGATACTACCTTTTAAACCGCGGTTTACATCTTGTTAATTCCATGATCAATAAACTTCGAAGAATCAGCAAGTCTTTAATTTTTATTCATAATCCATTCTCTTCCCGGTGTATCGACTAAAAACGTCTCCATGTTTTTAGTATCTTGTAAAGTGACATAAGCACGACGGCCATCTTCACCACCAAAAGCGATATTGCTTGGTTTTTTACCCAATAAGGTCACTTCCTGTAACAACTTCCCTTCGGGAGATACTTTAGCAATAGTTCCTTTTCCATGCCTGGCTATATAAAGATTGCCGATACTATCGCAACGCATACCATCCATACCAAAATCAGGAAATTCAATCAATAGGTGTTTATTGCTGATTGTACCGCTATCGGATAAATCATAAGCCCAAACTTTTCGTTGCACAGATTCATTGACATACAATTTTTTTTCATCGGGGCTTACTTCAATGCCATTGGTGGTACCCATATCTTTTTCCAATAAGGTAAATTTTCCGTCTGTATCCACCCGCCAGATATTACCTGTCGATGCTTTCCAATTAGGATCACTGGCATAAATGCAATCTTTGCTATCTATAGCTATATCATTGGGCTGATTCATCGTCGAATCATGAGCATAGATAGTTATTTGCTGATCCGACATAGTAACTTTAAGTACATTATGATTGGTATAATCCGCTATAAACATATCGCCTTTGCTGTTAAACCGAATCCCGTTGCCTATACTTTTATTGGTCAAGTGAATAAATATACTTGCTGTACCATTAGGAGTAATATTTCCAACAGTACCTTCCTG
>JBDTUE010000379.1:0-3868 GCA_040007895.1 Saprospiraceae bacterium
ATCCCTATGGGACAAGTCACCCCTTCACTTAAGATTTTGGAAAGTCACCCTTTCATTTTATTAAGCGATTGATCAGTTTAAGATTTTATACAAAGGGAAGGATTCATGAATTATCATGGATCCTTTTTTGTTTTAATGAAAGTCAGTTTGAGCAAGATTTTTCTATAATCTATACTATTTTATATTAAACAAAAAAGGAAGGTTTGACGTCAAAGTTTGACAATCCTGAATATTTCCAATTGATGCGTATCAGATAATTCCAACAAATAAATTCCGTTTGGAATATCCTGAACATCCAGGTTTAGAATTGTTTTGTGTGTTTCATAATTCCAGGCTTTTAAACGCTTGCCGTGTAAATCCATAAGGTAGATTGATGTGGGCTGATTGCTCAGATGATTGAGTTTGATTTTTAATTCTGCCCCAACCGGATTTGGAAAGATTTGAGACAGATTCTCTTCATTAAAGTTCACAGAAATAATTTTGGTAGTGATAGAAGAACCATCCAAATCTACTAGCTTGAGCCGGTAATAATTAATTCCAGGATATGGATTCATATCTGTATAGCTATAATCCCTGTTCGTCAGACTAGTCCCTGCCCCAGCTAGTTTTAAGAGGAGATCAAACTTGATATTATATCCTGCTTTTTCCAGTTCAAACTCCCGGCTATTTTTTTCTGAAGCAGTTGACCAATTTAATTTTACAGTATGAATGGATTTATTTGCTGTAAAAGAAGTAAGCTGAATAGGCAGAGAATTACTTTGCTGCCAACTAATAGTTACATCATCTATAGCTAATCCATGGTCATTTCCAAGTTGATCCGGGTCGTCCCATTTCAAAAATATATATTCCCCATTACCTAATGCTGTCGGAAAAGTTATGATACTTGATATGGCAAGGCGATTAGCTGCAGCATTTCCATCTAATGCTCCTATTGCACTACTCTTTAGTTTATTAAAATTCAAAGCTGGTACAGCAGTCCAGGTAGAATTACTATTGGGTTGTAAAGCCGTTATAGGACTTGAACTTCTTTTGTAATAAAAGCTAATCGCCTGTGCTGAGGCATTATTTTCTTGATGCCATTGTTCTCCAATATAGCTTACTGTCAGGGTAGTCCTTCCCAATCCGACACCAGAATTGTTTCTCAGCAGTACCCCATAAGCAAAACTGCCAGCACTAGCATTGCTAGACCCCACAGATCCCAAAGCCCGATCCGAAGCTGGATTCACACCAAGCACACCATAATTGTATAAATCACCGGTAGTCGCTGACCCGGTACTCGGAGTTTGCGTAATACCAGCACCAGTCCTTTGTGCGGACCAATTTAAAATATTTGTATTATTTGTCGATGTTCCGTTATATACCACAAGGCCAAGCCCCGCAAAATCCTGACTGTATAAACTTGCAGAAGTACCCATATCTACCTGGGAACGGGCCAGCAATGTGCATGAAAAAACAAGAAATAAAGTTGAATAAGTTTTCATTTAGAAGTAGTTTTAAATTGGCAGTAGCCAACGATTAAATTATAGGCTAATTTTAATTGAATAATATCTTTGCCCATAAAGTAACTTCACTAAAAATGCTTGAAAATGCTTTGAAGCATAAATGACAACTTACTCCATAATCATCGAATTGCTGACCAAAAGCTTAAATTTAAAAGTATAGCCTTTGTCAATCTGTAATTGATGTTCTATTAAGTGTTTCTTTCACTTTTTGCAGACTCAAAGATCATTGATTTTTAGCCTCATCCGGTTACATGATAGTATTTAATTGTTACATTATTCGAGGATTCTATAGTTAAAAAATTATTGATATCCATTATGAAGATGTTTATCGGATGGAACCTTTGGCTTGTCTACTGGCTAAAAGGTTTCTATGAGGTGATTTCCAGAGCAAAAAGGTCATTATTTTTTTTCTCATGATGGTGATCTACCCATCTGTGAAATTCGCTGAAAGAATTAAGTGCTGCCATTAAATCTAAAGCAGAAGAATATTTGTATGTTCATGCAGGAACATATTTCCCCGAGGTAATTGGCCAACATCAAAAAAATTAGAATTGAATGACTATCGTTTCCAGATCACTCTGTCTACTTTGAAACAATTTTATCTAATGCCTGAAGATGCACATGAATGATTCCAATTCTAATATTTACTTCAGAAATTATAGCTTAAAATCAGCGGTGCACAGAGTCGTATAAAAGGTAATTATTTTTTGGAGGTGCAATAAAGATGGTTTCATGTGAGAAAATGAAATTCAATCTATACAATACTATCTGTAGTTTACAGAATAACAATGTCTAATTGCATAAAGACATTATGATTATGTAAAAGATTTCATTTATTAATACATTAAATTTTCATTATACATTTTAAAAATATTTTTTTTAACGTCAGATGAATTGTGATTTAACAAATACCTTATCAGACTTTATGTTAAGTCTGATAATAAAATTCGCAAACTACTCTCATTACCAAAACATATGCATTCTTGTAAAGAGTACCTTAATACCGTTGTTAAAAAATAATATGGTGAAATATGAGTTTAAACAGAATGAATTAAATCTGTATAAACAATCAACAATGTTGCACGAAAGATTTAAATTATTTATTAACTTTTAAAATTATAATGAAAATGAAAATTTTTAATTCAATCACAGGGTTTGTGTTTTTATGCTTGATGTGTATCCTGCCCTACTGTAAAAAAGATGATGTAATTCCATCCACAACGGATGATGCCATCACGGTGATTAAAAATGATGCTTCACTGAGTATATATTACCTCATCGCTACGAGAGCTAATGCGGAATCTTATATCAATTCAAGTTCTGGTATCCTAGCACCTATAGACAATGCGTTTATTAGCGCTGGCATTACACCCAATACAGTATCTTCATTTAGCCAGGCGTATAGTGATTCACTGATTAAATATATGTCAGTTCCGTCTGGCATGAGTTTTAATGGTGTTGTAGGTACCCGGGTTAATTTCGTGTCAGGGCTTGGATTACCGGTGTATGGAGATAGCACAGCAACCAATGTTTATTTCAATGGAGTTTCTACTGCATCGGTAACACCTACAAGGGGGTATAACACCTCCATTTACAAACTGAATAAAGTGTTGGACTTGCCTTATCCTACGATATCTCAGTTCATTTCAAGGGATTCAAGTCTTAGTTTTTACAACGAAGCATTTACGAGGGCTAATTGGTCTGCATCCCTGACAGGTGGTACTTATACTTTGTTTGCACCTACTAATGATGCTTTCCGTAGTGCCGGATATGTCGATATTCAATCTATTGATTCTGTAAACATGAACACGCTGACTCAACTATTGAAATTTAATACTGCTCAGAATTATTATTACCTCAATGACCTTGCTACCCAGTCAAACATTACTACGTTACAAGGTGGCGCTATTACATTGACCAATACAGATGGAAGTATCATTTTAACTGGAATAACCAATCCATCTCCTGCTACTATTCTGAATTCAGGAAGTTTAGCTGGAAATGCGCTGGTCTATAAAGTCAGCAAAATACTTTTACCTTAATCAAATATAAAGGTTCGTAAATATCTGCTGATGAAAGAGGAGCCTTCCCGTCCCCCATAGGTGGGCACTTCTTTCATTTTAAAATTTATTAAGTGAAAGGGTGACTTTCCCAAAGGGATCCCTACGGGAGAAGTCACCCCTTCACTTTATAGAAGTCACCCTTTCACTTTTCACTTTATTTTTTCTTTGCCCAGGCATCTTTCAACGTAACTGTCCGGTTAAATACCAAATGGCCTGGTTTGCTATCTTCATCAAGGCAGAAATATCCCAATCTCAAAAATTGATAACGATCACCTTCTTTTGAACCTATGATATTGGGTTCAG
>JBDTUE010000380.1:0-3863 GCA_040007895.1 Saprospiraceae bacterium
GTCAACCACTTTATTATCATTGTAAGAATACCGGATTCCTACTTCCCATTTAAGTTTCGTATTCTGTAATATTTGAAGTTTCAAATCACCTTCATAACCCCAGTTTTTAGACTCACCTACATTGATCAATAAATTAGGGAACCCTGTGGAGTTTGGAACCTTTACAGTAATTACCTGTCCTTTACTTGTTTGCTCATAAGCAGTCGCATCGAGTGTGACACGTTTATTCAAGAGTCTCAATTCTACTCCAATTTCCTTAGAAGTAACGAACTCTGGTTTAAGATTAGCATCCGGCAATGTATTGCCAACAGTCAAACCGACTGTAGTTCCAAATGGAAAACCTGCACCATTGGGATATGAAAGGTCCAAACCATAGATTGGAAGATTGTCGTTTCCATTTTTATTAATACTGCTCCTGATTTTTGCATAATTTAAAAAGCTACCTGAAAGAGATGGAAAAGCTTCAGTCACAATAAAAGCCAGAGCTGCTCCATAATAATTATATGACCAGGTATTTTTTGGTCGGTAATCTTTGTAGAATCTTGATGTATTATCATTTCTGAAAGTTGCATTTAACGTCACCCAGTTATTGTAGGTGGTAGTCAAATCCGCGTAGTAGCCGAATTTGCGCTCTTGTGCATTTCCTTCAAAACCGGTAAGCTCACCTTGTCTGTTTGAAACATTGTACACATCCGGTACGACTACGGAATTTGATCCTACGCCTATTGCTTTGGTATTTCTTTCATAGATATTATATCCCAATACTAAACGGTTATCAAAGGAACCCAACCTTTTCCTGAATTGTGCTTGCAAATCATCATTAACTACATTTTCAGTAGTAGATTGATCACCTACGGATCCCAAAATATCTGTGCCGGCTCTATCTATACCATCATAATCATTAGCATATTCCCAGGGAGCTGGTACATAAGCACTGTTTTTTGCCCAATCTGAGTGTATGAACTTACCAGTTCTGAATTTCTGGGTCCTTGAATTATTCATTACACCTATTCTGTTGCTAATATTAAACCAGTTGGCAACGGCATAATTCAAATCTATGTTTCCCTGAACGTTGGCATCCTTATAATTATTTCGATTATTATCTAAGGTAAA
Source organism: Saprospiraceae bacterium (assembly GCA_040007895.1). Lineage (GTDB taxonomy): Bacteria > Bacteroidota > Bacteroidia > Chitinophagales > Saprospiraceae > JADJLQ01. The sequence goes on from JBDTUE010000380.1 coordinate 1,114, forward strand.
AAATGGCACTGCGATATAATCATTAAAATAACCGTTAGGATTAGCAAATTTATTATTCTTCCAATCTCTCAAATCCCCTAATGGAACATGAGCTGGTGTATTAATCATATTGCCATAAAAATCTGAAGAAGTCCTGTCGTAAGCGGCTTGTACATAGGACAAATTAAAGCCGGTTTTGAGTTTACCATAATTTTTTGTTGATGAAAATCTGGCTCCATTCCGTTCGCTTTTATCTCCCGGAGTTACACCATGTACATTATTGTGTTCAACAGATAAATAATAGGTGCCATTTTCATCGCCACCCTGGAAACTAGCCTGGGTATTCTGAGACATACCTATGTCAAACGCTTTCAGTCTAACATCCTTGATTGGAGAATAAGGAAGATTGTATTGACTTCCATCTTCAAGCACACGACCAACAATTCTAGTCTCTCCATTATATGCATCTCCATATTGTTGATTTTCGAATGGACGCCAGTTTGCTTTCAATCGATCCTGGATATTAGTTAGGTAACCGGCAGATCCAAAAGAAGCTGCATAATGTGATCCATTTCCATATTTATCCTGAAAATCAGGTAAGAAACTGATTTGTTCAAAATTTGTAGTATGTGAAAGATTCACTTTCAATTTACCAGGAGTACCTTTTTTAGTAGTAACTACGATAGCTCCATTGATACCAGCTGATCCATATAAGGTAGCTGCCTGTCCTCCTTTTAATATAGAAACGCTTTCAATATCGTTAGGATTAATTACAGACAAAATGGTAGCAGTGGTTTGTAAACCATCAATGACCACCAACGCATCATTATTACCTGTCAACGACCGATAACCTCTTAAGACTATTTTTGCCTGAGGATCGACACTATTATTGACATTATATACTGCCAATCCAGCCACTTTACCAGAAAGGGCCTGAGCCAGCTGCGGAGATCTACCATTGATGACATCTTCTGATTTCACATTGGCATAAGAATATCCAATTTCCCGGGCATCTTTACGAATACCTGTAGCTGTGACCACTACTTCGGCAATTGAAATTCCTTCCTTCATAGCCACATTGATAGTGGATAAGTTTCCAATCTCGACTTCTTGTTGAGTAAATCCGGTATAGGTAATTAATAAGGTTGTCGCTCCAGATGGTACCTGAAGACTATACATACCGTCTATATCAGTTACAGAACCTGATGTAGTGCCCTTCACCTGGACACCAGCTCCAATCAGGGCTTCTCCCTTTTCATCACTAACCTTTCCGGTGATTGTCCGTTGGGCTAATGCAGTATTTGCTGAGGCAATCAGCAAGATTAAATAGAGTAAGAATCTTTTCATATAAATATTATTGATTAAAAATGATAGATACAAATAATATTCTGTCCAGTTCCAAAACGTGATGGAAAAAGACTAGAAATGGTTAAATAAAAATTAAGTAAAGAAGTATATTCTGGTGAAACACCAAATATGAAGCGGTTGCTTGGGTAAGTTAGAGTAAGAATCTGCATTTAAAAACGAACGTAAAAATAACAAAAAGTTAATTTTTACTAAGATTATTTGACTTAGGGTTAACGAAACTTTAAAATTGCTCGCTGCCTGTCACCTCAGGGATAATCCTCTCGTTTTTGTATTATTCAAAATAAAAAAGCAGCTAACCCTGACCTTTGTCGGGCTTGCTGCTTATAAAAAACTTACTCTAATTCTTTAAAAATCAGTAGAATACAAAGAATGAGTAATTATTGTTTTTAGCTTTTGAATTGTACTTTTCGAAGGTGAAAGTTCAAAGGTTAATTAATAAAATTATTGTTTGGTCATTTTTACTGTAGCCTTGTCACCATAGCCATTTACCCATTCATAGACCAAAGTTTTAACATTTGGATCATAATTTCCGGTGCCATGTACTACTTCTCCAAAGGGCTCCAGGGTATTCTGGATATTGATTTCATTGCAACTAAAAGAAATTTCGCCCGGGGAATCTTCCGGCTTTTCTATGCCATAGACATCATACCATTCAAAATAAAGTCCGCCGCTAAAATCACTTAGTTTAAAAGATGAACTTGTCACTCTGGTAACTTTTACAATCGTGCCACTGATAGTCACTACAGTCGGACAACAACCATCTGTAGACAAACCTTTTGCCTCTGTAACCAGATAATTACCGGAAATATCCACTGCCGGACAGGTGATAAAGGATTGAAAAACGGATGTAAAACTTGTGGCCGGAGCACCATTAATGGAGGGAGCCAAATTCAAAACAGAATCTGTAGCAGAGAACTTTACAAAAGAAGGATATACTCTTCCATCATTTAAAGTTACCCTTGGGCTAAATGTGAAATTTCCAACTTTAGAACCATCACCCAAACCTGGCTCATTAAATGCCTGAGCAAAGTCACTGGCTTTGAATTCAACATGGACTTTTCCACCACTTGCATCAAAATCTGCCTGGGTGAACGTCTTCATTGTTTTTCGAACTCCTGCTTTGGTAGCAAACAATTCAACGGATTGAAAATCTTTATTAATGCTATGCATATCAAAAGCCAGGAAATCCGTAGTGATCTTATCGGTAAAGATTCCTGTATGGGCAGGATCGATTATGATCCTTAAGTTAACTCCATCGGCTATAGCTGGTATTCTTATTTTGCTTTCGTCCGTACATCTCGAAAGGAAAAGGAATGCAAAAAGAATAAAAAATATTTTTTTCATTAGTTTATATTTTAATGTTCAAGAATTTTTAAGTGAATAGAATCGGCGAATGAAGTCGC
>JBDTUE010000381.1:0-3857 GCA_040007895.1 Saprospiraceae bacterium
TTCCAAATCCACCGTACTTGCCCCAGGCAAAGATTTCAACACAAATGAGACAAATACGTTTCGGAAGCATGAATCGGAACTGTTGTGAGGGTGAAGATGGAGAATATCCGGATGTCGATGAAATTTCTTTTGTTTATTCGCCCCCACAAAGATTCTAAATACCATGCAATCCGTTCTTTTCATAATATCCATCCTTTTGTTTTCAGGATTTTCCATGGCCCAGAATGTGGGAATAAACAACCCAAATCCGGGTGCAAAACTGGACGTCATCGGCACAGTAAAGATCGCAGATGGATCGCAAGCAATCGGCAGGGTGCTTACATCTGATGCCGTCGGACTTGCCAGCTGGCAGGACTTACCGGATGTCACAGCTGTATTTTCCGTTGCAACCGATCAGTCCGTTTCTAATGGTCAATATTTAGGTTTGGGTACTAGCAGTTCCACTTTCATTAGACAAGTGATTGTAGTTCCTTTCAATTGCACACTCACAGGAATAATGTTCTCAATAAAGGGAATAAGTTCCGGTTCATTTACTTGTGAAGTTTGGAAAAGTCCTGGCAACTTATCAATACCGGTACCGGTAGCCACTGGTTTGTCGGCCATAATTCCAAATGGAACAGTTATTTTCTTTGCATCTGGCACAGGTTCTATTGCTCTTTTAGCAGGAGATTTAATTTCTGTGAAATTTACTGGAGGAACTTTAGCCAACGGTGTGGCCGCTTCAATCATATATAAATGAAAAGTGTAGCTTAGGCACATTCCACTCGGGCATCTCTTGATCTTATATCGATTAACTTTACACAATGGATGAATTCAACCTTGATGGCCGGGACTATATTGAGCTGAATAAGCTATTGAAAATAAAAAAACTTGTCAGTACCGGAGGTGAAGCACACATGATGATTGACGACGGACAAGTGATGGTCAATGATGTAGTTGAAAAGCGCAGAAGAAATAAATTGAGAGCGGGAGATATTGTTTCATTTGGTGATCATAGGATAAATATTAAATAAACACCAGGGGAAACGCTATACACTTCATTATTGATACTCGAAAATCTAAATTCGAAATTTCAAAATCCAAAATCCAAAATAAAACGTGGAGCTGGGGGCTCCCGAACCTATAAGGCTATTAAGTTGATTAACAATACTATATCTTCTTTCATTCAATGTCATTCCACACAATATCCACACAAAGGCAGGAATTCATGTCAGAAAACCAGCGGACAATCAAGGATAAAGAATTTTCCTTTTGGTCCTATCAACCTCAATCGATTTGAAGAAAGATAATGCATCAATTCCAGAATCAATATGAGCGACCAATTCATTCAAGCAAGCCTGAATAAATTCTTCTTCTTAATCCTGTACTAAAATCCTCTTTCAAAGAGCCCCGGGGGGTAGGAAAAAACAAGGCGCTACCAGTGCATTGCGCAGGGTATTATATTGCAAGAGCAGGTATTTGTATAAATTGCTAACTCAGCTTTACTTAATTCCTAAGCAAAAATGCAATCCCTGCAAACTTTGCAAAGTCAACAAAGCCTGCTGAACTATCATCAGTATTACTAGAAGCAAAAGTCCCTGAGGCAAGAAAAACAAGCTCCCATTACCGATGCGCGGGGTATTATTTTACAAAAGCAACCATTTTTGTTTTGGAGATAGCCCCACATGAAACATGCGGAGCCGATCTAAACTGATCTATTTTTTTTATGATCCGGTGTGCTGGATTAATGCGTTTTCAGGTAAGCCAGTATTTTAACTACTCACTCAACACCTTCATTATAGACCACAATTTATGTTACGGTCCTGTCACTCAGGAAAGGAAGAAGTTATTATTACGACTACCACCACCATCAGTAGGGATCTTTTATAACCCAATTAATCTGCAATAGTATCTTTGAATTATGGAGCGGATGAAGGGGATCAATTTCAGCGGATACTCCATGCTGATGCTGCGGGAGGTATAGCAGGCGGTTTAGCGTTATCTGGGACTACTGTAGGTGCTATTGCTGGTGCAATTGCTGGAGGAGTAGGTGCCAGCGCTGGAATGAAAGATTTAATAGGAGGATAGTATCTTTTCAAATATAAAATCAGGTCATATGAAACTGTTAAATCAATATCGTATCCGAGATTTTGTATTAATGATTTTGACACTCACCTTATTCTTGAGTTCTAAAACTTATGCACAAAAAAGTTGGCTCACAAGTTTTGCCAATCCGAACAATATATATTACATGGGATCTAGATCATCTTTACACAAAAAATTTCCACCTACTCCCGGAATGGTAAATACTAACCACTTAGCTGATTCGGTATTACAGATTTCACCTATACCATGGTTAAAGGTGAATAACCCAGATAAAATAGGCGAAGAGATAATATTTGTACGCAGACCGAGTGGTAGAATTCGTGCATTCCAACCTCTCGTTGACAAGGGTACATATCTAATTTTGTGTTCTCGTAGTGTAGAAGATCCATGCCTGTGTAGAAATGACGCGTCCTTATATTTATACCTGCCAGACCAGAACTTACTTAAACTGGTTGAGAAAGCGTTCACTTTTTCATTGAAGCAAAACCTTATCTCGCGGTTGAATAAGTATGCAAATCTTAATCTTTCAACAAATAAGTCTGAGAAGATTTGTAATATTCTCAAAACAATATCTAAAAGTTACTAGACCTGTTAGGTATCATAATCTGACTATCTAAAATAATTTCTCAGACACGGATAGGGTCAACTTTTACCTCAAAATAAAAGTCGACCTTTTTCTTTATTCATTTTTTCTTAATCAATGTAATACAATATAATTCATAATAGTATCACATGACTAGCAACAAGAAACTTTTTCGCCTTTAAATTTTGTGTCCGGATTGCTTTCGTTTATACTGATCAATACGTAAATGTAACACCTGCACCCAATCCCATATCGCTATCATAATGAGAAGAAAGTGAAATATATTTTGTGACTACGTAGCGAAGACCAGCCATGTATTCCTTATCAGTATTGATCATCCAGCTCAAACGCAGCCGCGATGTTACAGAAATGTCTTCTCTTGATAATTGAAATCGGAATTTACCATCTCCATCGACCCGGGCATCTGCCGTAATTAACAATGGTAGTGTATAGGCTACACCCAGTACTGCTGTATGGCGGTCGTTTTTATTACTAATCTGGTTAAACATATTTTTTCTCTTCGTTTCCAAAAATATTTTCCGGGCCTCCTGCCTTTTTAAAATGATAATCAAAGCCTGCATATGGATAAAGCCATTGCATTTTACCCAGATATTTTCCGATCATGGTTTCACTTTCATAACCATGCTCCTCATGATAGCCCAAATGCCAAAGCGTACTTAGTTTCCAACGAGTTTGAGCCAGCATCGCTTCACCATCAGAACCATTCGATTCTATACCCACATGTGACATCAAATGTAACTTTCTGTCATCAGCAAATAATTTGTGTTGGGCCAATTTAGGATTTGGTATCTCCGGATTCGCAGGTGAATCTTCATAACTGAATACTCTGCCCATGCCACTCATCATGTGATATAAAATGTGGCAATGAAAAAACCAATCGCCACTTTCGGTGGCCGCCCATTCGATGGTATCGGTTTCCATCGGCATGATGTCGATGATATTTTTCAGCGGAGAATAATCTCCCTGTCCATTTAATAATCTGAAGTCGTGCCCATGCAAGTGCATCGGATGACGCATCATGGTGTTGTTGTAAAGAACAATTTTGATAATCTCTCCTTTTTTAATCAGGATCTTATCTGCTTCTGAAACGACTTTGTTGTCCAAGCTCCAGACGTAGCGATTCATGTTGCCGGTCAATTCAAAACTTAATACTTTGACTGGTCCTGGC
>JBDTUE010000382.1:0-3847 GCA_040007895.1 Saprospiraceae bacterium
AGATCATCATATTTGAAAAGATCTTCCCGATGATTTATCTGTAGTACGATAGCGCGTGCAACATCCAAGGCTGCGCCACCACCGATGCCAATTACACAATCCCGATCTGTAGCATCCCACACCGCAGTGCCTTTATATACATCTGACTTTACAGGATTTTTATGGATATCAAAAAAGAGCTCAACAGAGAAACCAGATTTCTTTAGATCGTCGACAATGTTTTTGAAAAAAGAAAGTCCTGCGATAATTGGATCTGTAACGATTAAAGGCTTAGAGCAATTTTGTCGTTTTAAATAAGGAGCTAATTCCTTTGTGGAACCGGCACCAAATCGAATGATGGTAGGAAAATTGAATTGCCTGATTTGATTAAAGTCCACGCAGCCTGTATTTTATTGTTTGAATATTTTTTCTTATTAATACCTTTTTATAATGCAATGCTCCGGATAAATAAAAATTAAGTAAAGTTTGTTGGTAAGAACGCGACAAAGCTACTTACTGTCGCAATAATAGAAGTTAAATTATCTCGAAATACCGCTTCTTTTCCCAGTCCGTTACTACTTTGCTAAACTGCCTCCACTCCCATTCCCTCGTACTTACGAAATGATTTACAAACTGAGCTCCAAATAGTTCTTTTGCAATGACTGATTTTTTCATAGCCTGGGTCGCATCCCACAAATTCGCAGGTAATACGCCATACGTCAAATCCTTATATCCATTACCAGGAGTTGCAGGTTGTACTTTCAATTTATTTTTAATTCCATATAAGCCACTCGCCAGGCAAGCTGCCATAGCCAGATAAGGATTGACATCAGAGCCAACTACTCTTGTTTCTAACCGGGAAGATTTACTACTACCCGGTAAAGCCCGCAATGCCACCGTCCGGTTATCTATATCCCAGGTAAGTGTAGTAGGTGCCCAGGCTCCTTCGACTAGTCGTTTAAATGAATTGACCGTAGGTGCAAACATGGGTAATATATGAGGAAGGCAATACAATTGGCCTGCGATATATTGGTTGAATAATTCACTCATGCCTTTTTTATTCTTCTGGCTGTGAAACAAGTTGACAGAAGCATCTTTATTCCAAAGACTTTGATGTACATGCCCACTACAACCGGGTAAATTTTCATCCGGTTTGGCCATAAAAGTTGCCATGATCCCCTGACGATACGCGAGCTCTTTGGCGGCAGTCTTAAACAAAACAGCTCTGTCAGCAGCTTCTAATATTTTTGAATAGGTAATAGCAACCTCTAAAACGCCAGGACCCGTCTCCGTATGTAAACCTTCTAAAGGAATATCAAATTGACAGAGTTGGTCAAACAAGGATGAGAAAAAATCATTATTTAAAGATGTTCTTAATATGGAATAACCAAACATACCCGGAGATAATGGTTGCAATCCGGAATATTTTTTATCCTGTGCTGAATGAGGAGTTTCCTTAAAATTAAACCATTCGAATTCCTGGCTAAAATAGGGCGTGAATCCAGCGAGGTCAGCCTGATCGATTACTTTTTTTAATACAGTCCTTGGACATACATAATCCGGATTATCTTTTTCATTGACCAATTCGCATAAAAAAAATGGAAGATCATTTTCCCAGGGAATTTTTCTAAACGTAGTCAAATCTATTTTAGCCGGAGCATCCGGATATCCTGAATGCCATCCGGTATAGGTACTGTTATCATACGCTGCATCGCCGGCATCCCAACCAAACACAACATTACAAAAACCAAAGTTTTGTTTGACAGCAGATAAAAACTTTTCTGTGCTAATATACTTGCCGCGCAATATTCCGTCAATATCTGTAATAGCGAGTTTTACTCGTTGACCGGGGTGTTGCTGTACATAATCTAAAATTTCAACCTCTGTCATTTTTGCAACGGTTTTTTATAAAAGAATTCGAAGAAAACAAAAGCCAGGGAGAGTAAAATTAAATATAGAATAGATAACTTAATATTAAAATAACCCACTAAACCAAAAGCAATGGTCGCAATCACTAAAGCAATGACCGGAGTATAGGGATAACCCGGTGCTTTAAATGGCCGGATAGCGTCCGGTTCTTTTTTCCGTAAAACGAGTAATGAGATCATAGCTACTATATATAATGTAAGGGCGCCTAATACGGACATCGTGATGATTTCGCCGGTTTTATTAGTGAACAAAGCAATGATGCCTATGAACATATTGATGATTAATGCATTGGCCGGAGTTAAAAAACGGAAATGAATGCGACCTAAAAATTTCGGGGCAAAACCAGCCTGTCCAAACTCATAGGTAGATCTGCCGGCTGCCAGAATCAATCCATGAAATGAAGCCACAAGCCCAAACAATCCAATAGTCAATAACATATGAAACAGAAAACTGTTATCACCAACGATTTTACTAATCGCTAAAGGCAACGGTGAATCAGAGGTCTCACCATCAATGCCATTTTTGAATACGATTCCCTCCCAACCACTTACTCCTACAGATGAAATGAAAATGAGAATGCACAAAACAATTAACGTGATAATAGCAGAACTAAAACCTTTAGAAATATCCCGTTGTGGGTTTTTGGTTTCTTCAGCTACATTCGCAAGACCTTCGATTCCCAGGAAAAACCAAATTGCGAATGGTAATGCAGCAAAAACGCCGCTCCAACTATGTGGGAAAGCATTGTGTTGAATATTTTCAATTTTAAAATGAGGCAACGTGACCGCTGTAAAAATTAATAATTCGGCTACAGCAATAGCCGTAATAATCAATTCAAAAGAAGCCGCCGCTTTAATACCATATATATTCAAAGCAGTAAACATTATGTATACTGTAATAGCAATTGTAATAATTGGGATTCCGGGAAAAAACAAATTAAAATAAGCTCCTATTCCAAACGCAATAGCCGGTGGTGCAAAAACAAACTCGATGATTTGAGCCATACCAGCCAGAAAACCAACACGCCGGCCCATGGCACGGTGCGCATAAACAAACACCCCGCCGGCCTTGGGGATATAACAAGCAAGTTCAGCATATGAAAAACTAAAACATGCATACATTATAATAATAAAAAAAGTAGCTATCGCCAATCCCAACGTGCCACCCTCTTTGAGTCCAAGATTCCACCCAAAATACATGCCGGAGATTACATACCCAACACCCAATCCCCACAACATCAGGGGAGTCAATACTTTTTTTAATCCGGGTTGTTGAACAGTTTCCATTACTCAATAATAGTGAAAATCTTATTCTCCCCCGGAGAGCCTGATAAGAATAACAATAAATAAAATTGAAAAAGAAAAGGACGTTTTTGAAGACCCTTATGAAATACTACATGTTGTCTATCCTTTGGTTCGATAGAGCGTACCGTCTTCGACTACATATAACATCCCATCCATCGCCACGATCATAGTCACATCACTCAATAAACCTCTTGGCCCTACTTGTTCGAAATTTCCATCTTTATCTGTTTTAAAAAGAGTTCCATCTTTTTCAACACTCCAGATAAAACCCCGATCAGCAGCCATTGCAATCGTGTTTTTCCAGTCACCGGCAGTACCTACTTGCTGCCATCTCAATGACCGGGTGCTCGTTTTATATAAGGTGCCATCTTCAACCGTCCAGAGAAAACCGTCCATTGCTTCCAGCATTTCAGCATCTGAAAATTCACCCTTACCGCCTATTTGCTGCCAGGTGCCGTCCTTGGAGGTTTCATACAAAGTGCCATCTGTTTCGATACTGTATAGTTTACCATTCATGGATACCATGGCAACCGTATTTTTCCAATCACCGGTAGTACCTGCTTGTCTCCAGTTAGCATTATTGATATTATTATGATACAAAGAGCCATCTTCAACCGTCCAGATTTCGCCATCCA
>JBDTUE010000383.1:0-3839 GCA_040007895.1 Saprospiraceae bacterium
GCTTTTTCCAAGGAGGCTAACAGATGCTCCTTGTAATTTTTCATCTGTCGATTGATCAGTGATGATACCTGAGATCTGGGTTTGACCAACCGAAGGAAAAAAAGCCAGGAAGAAAAACAAAAGAATAGGAGCTTTCATAGACTATAATATTATACAGGCAAACATAGAAAACCAGATCTGGGAAAAATCGAATGATTATCTGGTGGTGGAGGGAAATGAATAAGTGGTCATTATCCAAAGATTCGTGGTAAGCTTACTCTTTATTAAGAACTCAGATAAACAGGCATCTCACACTCTAATGAAAAACTTATTTATTCATGGTATTGGAATTTTCATAATCAAAAAAAAAATTAAATATTTGAGTGAGATTGTATTCACTCCACCACCACCATATTTCCCAGCTTAAACTAAAGGTGTATTAGTTTAAAATCAACAAACGATAAAATGAAAAAATATTCTATCCTGGTATTCTGCTTATTGATCCTGTTTGCCTGTAAGCCGGACATTACAATTCAATCACTAAATCCGGAAATTATATGCGGATGTCAACAGGGAGAAATAGTATATAAGTTAGAAAATGCAGATCGGTCCTGGGTAGAACTATCACCAGCCGGAGCTTCATCCGGAACGATCACCAGCCCTGTAGCTCGTGGTGAATATAAAGCTGTATCTTTTATGGTTTGCGACAATGCAACAGTAACCGTATTTGCTGAAAACTCAAAGGGTCAATCATCTAAGTCCAGCCAGGTGAGACGAGTGACTACCATCGAACCAATCAAAGGTACACTGCATCCGATGTGCGTTGGAAATAGATTTGATGGTTGGGATTTTTTACCAGGTCATATTGAAGGCGATCCCTCTGCATTACCAGCCACAGCTCTCCTTACTGAAGTAATTGTTACAGTGGATAGAACAGGAACGTTTACATACATGGGTACTTCCGTAATCATCTACCCGGGTCCCAATTCAATCAAGGTATTTGCAGGACAAACACCATTTGGCGGCAATTATCATTTTACGGCTCCACTTAATTTTCATGAACAATGTGCAGAAACAGGTACTGCACTTCCCTCCGGAACCAAACCGCCAGGTAACTTTACTATTGTGCTCAATACCGTATGCCCTTAAATAATAATTATTAACTAAGGGGTTGTATTATTGTAGCCAATTAATGTAATGAAACAATCTTTTTCTCCAGCAAGATGGTATCGATTGATACCGGTTGCTTTTATCACCTATAGTTTAGCATACCTGGACCGGGCTAATTTTGGTTTTGGTGTTGCCGCGGGAATGGGTGCTGATTTGAACATCACTCCAGCGGTATCTTCTCTTTTAGGTTCACTATTTTTTCTTGGATATTTTTTCTTTCAGATACCGGGAGTACACTATGCTGCTACCGTCAGTGCTAAGAGATTAATCTTTTGGTCTTTGATTTTATGGGGTGTCTTTGCAATGGCCACAGGTATAGTAAGTAATATTAAGATGCTGATGGCAATCCGGTTTATGCTTGGAGTAGTGGAAAGTGCCGTAATGCCGGCGATGTTATTATTATTAAGCAGATGGTTTACTAAATCCGAAAGGTCCAGAGCAAATACATTCTTAATCCTGGGTAACCCGGTGACGATACTATATATGTCGATCTTATCAGGATACCTGGTCAAATCATTGGGCTGGAGATGGATGTTTATTATAGAAGGAGCGCCAGCGATCATCTGGGCTTTTTGCTGGCTCAAGCTCGTCAATGATAAACCCCAGGATGCTACCTGGTTGCCCGATAGTGATAAGAAATTACTGGAAGAAAAATTGATTGCGGAACAACAAGGGATCAAACCCGTTAAAAACTATGCGGAGGCGTTTAAATCTCCTACAGTCATATTACTTTGTATCCAGTATGCTTTGTGGAGTATCGGCGTGTATGGATTTGTCATTTGGTTGCCCACGATCGTTAAGTCCGCTCCTGATATGGATATGGTAAAAACAGGTTGGATATCGGCTATACCTTATCTTATGGCAGCTATTGCTATGCTGACCCTTTCTTATTTTTCGGACAAGACTTTAAAACGCAATGTATTTATCTGGCCATCTTTGTTAATCGGCGCCATTGCATTTTATGCTTCTTACCTCATAGGTCCATCTCATTTTATATCCTCCTTTATATTATTAACTATTGCAGGCCTGGCTATGTATGCACCGTATGGGCCATTCTTCGCATGGATCTCAGAGATCTTACCTTCTAATGTATCTGGTGGTGCTATTGCATTGATCAATAGTTTTGGAGCTCTCGGATCTTTTGCAGGATCATATTTTGTAGGATATCTAAATGGAGCTACGGGTGGCTTTGGGGCTTCCTATATATTTATGGCAGTCTCCTTATTGTTATCAGCCATATTAACTATAGTGGTTTTTAGAAACCATGCTAATAAAATGAAATTGGCTTAAAAACTTCGATCACTAAACTATCGATCGGCCATTTGCATCGGTCGTAAGCACTTCACTCATATAATTGAAATAAGGTCTCAGGGATTTAAACGTATTGTTTAACTCCTTTAAAAAAGACTTATCCAGGACTTCTTTATCTGAAAACGTTCGTTCAAATATGAACTGTTTATGTTTTAAAAGATCAATAGCAGGATTATCTTTCGAAAACCCTTTTGGCGATGTTGCTACGGTTTCACCTTTTATGGTATCAAAGGTTTTAATCAAAACCTTATTGGCGAGCATTTTTTTCCAGTCTTTATAATTAATGTCAATGTCTTTTCTGATCTGTAAAAGATCTTTTGGATCCGGTGAAAAAAATCCACCGGCCGCCATCGTTTGTCCAGGACCTAATTTAAAATAATATCCACCTCTTAATTTTTTAGTAGCTCTGTTAAAACTTCCAGCCAAATAAGTTTTATAAGGAGTTTTGTCTTGCGAAAAGCGGGTATCCCGATAGATACGCATTAAGCTGTCCTTGCCAGACACATTTTCAATATTGTCATGTTTACGCATTTCGAGAAGCAATGCATCAACGAAAGCAATAATGTTTTCATGTGCATTAATATATCTTGGTTTGTTTTTATTGAACCAATCCCGGTTGTTGTTAACGGATAGTTCCTTTAAAAAAATATATGTTGATGGTTCAATAAACGAAGACATAATATGGTTAATTAATTATTTGACTAATATAGATACTACTTTTTCATCCGGTTTAATATCCTTGTCCACAATTCCAAAGGAACCTGTTTTGTAATTCCAGTTAGCAAATGCTACATGATGTTTTTTGAAAATGCTCACCATATCCTGGTACCAGGCAAGCTTTGAAACAAGCGGGGCGCCATCAATGATCCCAAACTCGCCACAATACAAGGGCAAATGTAAACTATCAGCCAAATGAAATGGTTTAGCCATCATTTTTTCTAAAGTATCACGATTATATATTCGCTGTTCCTCCGGTGTATTTCCATTGACTACGATCTGCCCCGGGTATTGCACTTCACCGGTAAAATCTTTTAACCGGGTCCAGGAAGCATGGATATGAGATAAATAAAATGGTTCATAGAAATGATAGGACAATAAAATGTTTCGATCACCAGTAGGGATTTTTAATTGATCAAAAGTCTGTGCAGACTGCCATCTGTTCGACCCGATCACGATGGTTCGACTTGGTTCTAAGACCCGAATGGCTGATACTACTTTGGCTACTAAAGTATTCCATTGTTCAGGATCATCAGCGACGGGTTCATTCATGATTTCATAAGCTACCATTCCTTGAGGCCACTTATTCAGAAAAGAGGATAAGTCTTTCCAAAGGTTTATAAATTTTTCCTGTTCTTCCGGTTTGGTCCATAACGGTTTTT
>JBDTUE010000384.1:0-3838 GCA_040007895.1 Saprospiraceae bacterium
TATTGGAATTGGTAAACCAATTAAAATAAAGTTCGAATAAGAATCCAATTATTTAATCAGAAGGATAAATCAGACAATATGTGCATAGCCTCAGCAGTCCTGTCCAAATCAACAAAAATGTGATCGTGGTTATAAGCTGCTATTACATTACAGCTAATTCCAGCATTGGACAGCGCTGAAGAAAACTTTGCCGTAAGTCCTATCATACTTAATGATGTAGTGATCCCTAGGGTAATCCAGGATGATAAATAGGTATAGTCGAGTTGATAAAGGTCTGCAAATTCCTTTTTTAAAATGAGTGTGGTACCTTCTGCTTCTTTAAATAACATGATGATGTCTGAAGACGGTATTTTAATGGGATCAGCTATAGAAGCAAAAACAAATATTCCCTCGTTAAGAATTGGATTCAAACCGGGCAATGACATAAGAAAAATCTTATTCCTTCTTTTAAATTGGATTCATCAATACTATTCGTTTATATACGAAACCTCCATTTACTTTAAACCTCATAACATAAGTTCCGGCAGTTAATCCGGAGGGTAATTTAATGTTTGGTGTTCCCAGGGTACCCCATGATGTTATTATCCTTCCATAAAGATCTATCAGATCTGCTTGTTCTATTTTAAGTTGATTCGAATTAATATGAATGATATTCGAGTGTACGATGGGATTTGGAAATATCTTTATTTGACTATTTAAATAAGTTTCTTGCACACCTACTGAACCCTGGAGTTTGCCGGTTAGTGTAATGGCCGAGACGGACAAAGGCTCGAGGCTAAGATTTAATGTTTTGTTACTTATAGAGATCACTGAAGATTTAAGCGCATTCTTTGAATCTGAATAAAAGGTTTCAGATTTGGGAAGATCATTCAGTGTATATCGATTCGTACTGATTTGATCAGGGATAAATTTATTGATGTCAACATTAATACTTTGAGTAGTATTCGCTGATCTATTGACAAGGATCAATGTAAGTGTATCTTTCGTTCCGTTAATACTTGGATAGGCTGAGACCAGTTCTTCATTGGAGGATTTCCCCTGCACAGAGGAAGATTTAGAATATTTCGTAAATAAATGCAGTGTTTCCCACATACCATAATCCCAGGACCAGGGTGTAAGGATTTCGACGTCATGTTTCATGAATTCACCTAAGATCGATGCGTAGGTGACGGCGGTTGCATTTACATTTTGATTATTAAATCCAAGTTCTGTTAGACCCAAGCGCACTCCGTGATCTGCACCAAAATATTTGGTGAGCCAGCCATTAATTCTTGTAAATATGTATTCTTTGTTTTGACTATTGTCCCAGGATCCATTGACATTCTTAACTCCATTGGCTTCAGGAAAAATAAAACTTTCATCAAAAAAAACCCGATGCAACTGCACCAGTTCTTCAACTTTACTGGTATAAGGATAAAAATGTATATCGACTACATCAAGGAGCCGGATACCCGTCTTTTTTTGTTCTTCTGCACATCTCAATATAAAATATTCAATCCACGGTATGTTGCGACCATTATAGGCGACAGGGCCATCCCAATTATACCATTGCCATTCATTCGCTACGACAGGCCCTGTTAATTTGATAGAGGGGTAAAGTTGTCTTGCCGCCTTAGCTACGGCAAAGTATCGTTGCATAAAATCTTCCGCAGGAATCTGCTTTGGTATCAAATCGTCATGTGTCCCATTCCATATTTCGGGTTCATTATCCATATTCCAATACTGAATCTGAGCTTTATTCAGCCCGATACCTGAAGTACCAAACCAATGATCCAATATTCCTGTTGTTTTTTCAGCTGGCCAATCTTCAAGATAAAGATTTGTATCACCTTCCTTTGCGGCTTTAGTACCTGTAGCATTGGGAATCCCATTTCCATTCAGGTTTTGATTTACTCCGGTCCACCACGTCGATTGATTATATCCCCAGTCATTAAAATTATATTGATTCGTTTTAGCTGCTTTGCCGATCAATTGAAATGACCACATCCCCTGAGCTTGTGGAAAATTCTTTTGAACAGTTTTAGCGGTCTGATCCCAATCATTGGCATATACATTATTATACCAATCGGGATGAGATGAAAGTTTCCTTTGCCAGTTGTATTTAGTACTGTTGTTTCCGCCGCTTTCACGAAAAAAGGTTACTCCTGCATCCTTGATCCTTGTAAATTCTTCAGCAGATATAGTCCAGTTAGGATTAGTAGAAGAAAATGAATTATTTCTGCCGTAGATATAAGGAGATATTTTTTTGATATCCGCAGTTGGGTCGATAGTAATTTTGATTTGGGCATGAAGGTTTAAAGCAAGTAAAAGGAAAATTAAAATTTGTTTCATAATATAAAATTTTCACCTGGATTAAGTCAAGGCTTGACTCCGAAATTCCTCTTTGAATTAATTATCGTAGAGTTTAATTGGAATCGAACACAAAATAAGGGTTTTAAAATTTTATAATCATTAGAGTTTTTCTAAAATTAGAACGATCTGAAAAATCCTGAATGCTTGCTGGTCTCAAGATCAACAAGTCAGGGTTGTGAACATTACATGGAACTCCCTTAAAAATCATTAATTTCGCCTCATGAATTTGTTCGATGTATATCCCTTATATGAAATAGAGCCGGTACGGGGCAGAGGTGCCTATGTGTATGATGCCAAAGGCATAGAATATCTTGATTTTTATGGAGGTCATGCCGTGATTTCAATTGGCCACTCTCATCCTCATTATGTACAAAGGATAACCAAACAGTTACAAAAACTTGGATTTTACAGCAACAGTATCATCAATTCCCTTCAGAAAGAACTTGCTAATAAACTCGGCAAAGTAAGTGGGTGCAATGACTATCAGCTTTTTCTTATCAATAGTGGTGCTGAAGCGAATGAAAATGCCATCAAACTTTCATCGTTTGTCAATGGAAGAAAGAAGGTGCTTTCGTTCAAAAAAAGTTTTCATGGTCGTACGTCGGCCGCTTGCAACGTAACGGATGATCCAAAAATAAAATCTGAAATCAATAAAACTTTTGATGTCACTTTTTGTGAACTCAATGATCTTGAAAATACAGTTAAAGAAATCCACACGGAAGAGTACGCCTGTGTCATCATAGAAGGTATTCAGGGCATAGGAGGAATTCACATCCCCAATGGCGATTTTTTGTTGGGTATCCAGGAAGCCTGTAAAAAAACTAAGACCTTATTTGTACTCGATGAAATACAAAGTGGCTACGGCCGAACTGGCAAATTCTTTGCTTTTCAATATTATGATGCGGTGAAGCCGGATATGATCACTATGGCCAAAGGAATGGGCAATGGTTTTCCGATAGGAGGCTTACTGATTCACCCTGATATCAAACCTAAACATGGGATGCTTGGTACTACATTTGGCGGTAGCCACCTGGCTTGTGCTGCTGCACTCGGAGTATTGGAAGTACTCGAAGATGATGATCTTATCCCGCATGCAGCCCAGGTTGGTGAATACTTAATGGCAGAAATGACTCACCTTCCTGAAGTGAAAGAAGTACGAGGTAAAGGTCTGTTGGTTGGAGTCCAATTTGAGAATGCCATTGCAGATCTGCGCAAACAATTGGTATTTAAAGAAAGAGTCTTTACCGGATCATCAAGTGATCCTAATGTTTTAAGATTATTACCTCCGTTGAATATCAGTATTGATCAGGTCGACCAATTGACTGAAAAAATCAGATCTGTCCTGAGAATGATATCGGACAAGACACCGGGATATCGTCCTGTAAGTGGAATAAGGAATTAGGAGATAGGGATTAGGAGATAGGAGATAGTTAGAAGATGATTACTTTAATCCTAAATTCAAGATCCTTTTAATCAGACCTAACTT
>JBDTUE010000385.1:0-3838 GCA_040007895.1 Saprospiraceae bacterium
GCTGTACCTAATATTACATAGGTGATACGGGCAGGTTCAAGACCACCGGTATTTCTACTCTTAAAAAATAAAGCTGAAGCCAACGCGGCCCAACCGGCACTCATATGTACAACCGTACCTCCTGCAAAATCCAGAACTCCTAATTTAAAGAAGTATCCATCAGGATGCCAGGTCATATGTGCTAACGGTGAATAAATGATCAAAGACCAAAGTACTATAAACAGTACATAAGAAGTAAAGCGGATACGCTCAGCAAATGCTCCTGTGATCAACGCCGGCGTAATGATGGCAAACTTCAATTGATAAATCGCGAACACCACAATAGGTATGGTGGGAGCCAGGCTCCAGGGTTTGTGACCTAAAATATCACCCATCATAAAAAATGTGGCGGGATTACCAATAAAGCCACCGATCGTATCACCGAAGGCTAAACTAAATCCTACTACCACCCATACGATAGAGATGACAGCCATGGCAATAAAGCTTTGGGCCATGGTGGATATGACGTTTTTCTTACGTACCATACCTCCATAAAAGAAAGCAAGACCAGGGGTCATAAATAATACTAAAGCTGTTGCGGTGATCATCCATGCAGTATCCCCGGAGTTTAATTCAGGCCCCGTATAAACCGCTGCCGGTATACCAGGATGAATTAAACTAAGGATGACTACAATCACCAAAATTCCGAAGGGTATTAGTGCTAATTTTCTACTCATTGACATATTTGATTCGTTTTATTGCGTCAAAGCTAAATAAGTGAATGCGGTTAAAAAATTCAAAAACTAAGAGTTGTTGTATTTTTCAATGCATGCCCAAAATAGTGTATTTTTTAACCAAATTAGAGTAAAAACTTGTTTTTTGATCATATTTTAGTACAAAAACACAGTCAAAGGGAGTCAAAATGTTAGTTTCAGCGGAAAATATGTTTACGGCAATTATGGTTTTTACTGAGAATTTTCAGATTATCTCAATCCATACTGTTTAATAATTACTATTGTTTTATTTAAAAATCAATAGGATCAAAGGGAATTGAATCTCCTGTCGGTGGATCGTTATGATCCTTGCGATATTTGGTCTTGGTATCTATTCGCACTTTCTGACGTTGAACGATTAATGTAGCTAATGCTCTTGTTATATCAGTACCATTATGAAGTGCCGATTGAATTTTATGTTCATCCACATCCAACCTATATAGAAAACTAAATAATAAATCAGGATTATCCGCCATCAACTGCTCAACACGCTTTTCTATCATTGAAACTAATGTCGCTTCATCCAGGAAAGGTTGATCAGATTGAAGATCATGCATCCATTGGTCCAGACTAATCTCAGACATGGCGTGAAAATTCAAGCAAAGGGTCTATCACACTCCTGTCATTTTTAAGTCGTGGCACTTTGTGCTGACCACCTACTTTACCTTGCGACTTCATCCATTTGTAAAATGTACCCTGTGGCACAACATTGATTTTTAATTGCTGAAGCGCAATGTTTTTAGTCCGTTTGGCTTCGTAATCTGAATTAACGGATTGAAGTGCTACATCAAGGCTTTGAGCAAATGCAAGGATATCTGCAGGAGACTGATCAAATTCAATCACCCATTCATGAGCACCTTTACCCTGATCCATATATATCGGACCTACAGAAAAATCCGTCACAAGACATTGATGTTGTTCGCAAGCTATACTGATAGCCCGTTCCGCATTTTCAACCACGACTTCTTCTCCGAACGCATTTATATATTGTGTCGTGCGGCCGGTTATCTTTATAGTGAGGGGATCTAAATTCAGGCATTCAATGACATCCCCTGTATCATAGCGCCACAGACCGCAGGTATTCGTTATGATCAACTGATATTGCTGGTTGATCTTGATGCCTTCAATCGTTACTACGTGTTCAGAATTCAATTCTTTAAATTCATAAAACACAGCATTATTCAATAATAGAAGCAAACCCTCCTCGCCGGATTTATATTGAGTGGCAAAATAACCTTCGGAAGCATTGTACACTTCCTGGTATAAAAACGAATCGCTGGGTATGAGTTGCTTGAAAATCGGTTTGGCCGGACCAAAATTTACCCCGCCATGTATATAAAGTTTAAGGTTTGGCCAGATCTGCAGTAGATTTTCTTTTCCCGTTTGTTCAAGGATATTCCGGAATAATACAATGAGCCAGGTAGGTACTCCTCCAAACATGACAAGGGGTTCATTCAAAACAGAACGCACCGTCTCTTTCAATTTATATTCCCATTCAGA
This sequence comes from Saprospiraceae bacterium, assembly GCA_040007895.1. Classification (GTDB taxonomy): domain Bacteria; phylum Bacteroidota; class Bacteroidia; order Chitinophagales; family Saprospiraceae; genus JADJLQ01. Next base: position 2,253 of record JBDTUE010000385.1, read on the forward strand.
GGCTGTAGCTATTTCAATCGTAGGGGTAAATACCTGCCTTGCATACCAGGGCATATTGTTTAAAAGAAGAGCGCTGATATCTCCACTGATCACATCCGGATAGTCTAATAGCTTTTCGATAGATCCACCTATGATCATATTTTTCCCATCAAATAGTCCGAGTTGGGGGTATTGCTGGTACAATATAGATAAGGTGTCGCTGGCTCCTTGTACATGATTGGCTTCGAGATATTCCTTCGTGACGGGAATATATTTGCTTTTGCCACTGGTAGTTCCAGATGATTTGGAATACATGTCGACCAATCCCGGCCACAATACATTTTCTTCACGGTGTCGCATACGTTCTATCCAGGGTTGGAATTCGGCATAGGTTCGGATCGGAACTTGTTTGACAAATGTTTCGTAATCTTTTACCCTGTCAAACCCGTGAAATTCTCCGAACTCAGTAAAACAACCTTTATATACGATCTCCATCAACAATTCATTTTGATAGCGTACAGGTTCCTTCATCCAGCCTTCGACCTGGCGAAAGCGGTTACGGAAAACTTTACTTAAAAAAAATTCAAGCATCTATCAAAAGATATAATCTTGCAATATCTGAAAAAATCATGACCTGATCATATCTGAATGGCCATTATCCATAACGAATTAAGATCCGGGAAAACGTATAATTTAGAGGGTTAATAAAACCACAAATAAATTGAACCTAATACGCTAAGAATGATCTTGTTATTTATGAAAAATATATTTAAAAAATAAGAGTCATTGCCTTCCTATCAGGCCGCGCTATTTAGACAGTTCACCTCTTGTTATTTGGAAAAATAGGACTTGGCAGTAACTAAGACGAGTCAGGACTAAATTGCCTGTCATCAGCCCTTTTAATAAAAATCAGAATGATGAAATGATTTACCCCTTTGCTAATTGCAATTTGAATTGTTCCATCGGCATAGAATCCATATTCCTGGATTTGGCCTGCACAATGGCTTCGTCAATCATTTTGTCCGCTTTATCCGTTTTTTTATTCAATGCTAATATCCGCGCCAACATAAATAAATGGCTTGGATCCTGGTTGGTAGAAGGTATGGCTTTAGACAATCCTTGTTCAGCAAAACCTAATAGTTTTGAATCTGCCGGAAATGTCGATTCAACTACTGATGCCAGCGCATTCATATTCACAATATTCTTTTCAATGTCAGCATTATTTTTTTTCATGGCTTTCAGCAAACCTTCTGAATCCTGAATGCCCGCGAAATATGCCAGATTGGATTCGAAATTAAATGAATTGGATTGAGCAGGAATCGTACTTAAGACTCTTTCCTGCGCGACGATCAATAGTTCATTTGTTTTGTAATCAATCGCTTTCTTGACGGTTTTATTTGCTGCTGCAATGATCCTGGACTGGACTTCCTCTGCTCCATAAAGAGTAGTGAGCTTATCTTTTTGTTTAAGCATTAAATCAAATATGCGTGAATCCGCTTCTGTAGCAGCTTCGAATAAAAATTTAAGATTGTCCGCAGTGCTTAGATCCTTTTGGGTGTTGATATACTCATTGGCAAATTTCAAACTTGGTTTTCCTGCCTGGTTTA
>JBDTUE010000386.1:0-3830 GCA_040007895.1 Saprospiraceae bacterium
AATTATTCTTCAGCCGATGGCATTCATGGAAAATCTTTTGCCTGCGGATTAAAAACAAAGGATGGCCAATTTGTTTTCGGAGGTGATGATCTTATAAGATTCAGGCCAGATGATATTAAATCAGGCTCATCTCCGCCGATCATCTCCATAGATGACATAAAAGTCAGCAATCATTCCATCCTTAATAATCTGGATTCATTAAATAATTATACGACCATTACATTAAAGCACAATCAAAATAATATCAGTATTGATTACCTGGGGGCACATTATACAGATCCAAAAAGTAACAAATATGCATATATCTTACAAAATTTTGATCAGGAATGGAATGAGGTTGGGTCACAACGTATAGCATATTATACCAATCTTCCTCCGGGATCCTACACCTTTAAAGTCAGATCCGCTAACAGCAATGGCACGTGGACAGAAACTCCGGCAAGCATTCATATCCATATCCTCCCTCCGTGGTGGAAAACGCCATGGGCCTATGGTATTTACCTGATTGTTTTATTTGGCATTGGATCATTGTTGAATCAATATTTTAAACAAAGGATACTCAAACAGCAGCGTGAACAATCTCAGCTCAAAGAACTTGAACAAGCCAAAGAAATAGAAAAAGCATATAAAGAACTTGAAAAATCACATGAGCAGCTTAAATCAACCCAATCCCAATTGGTGCAAGCAGAAAAAATGGCCTCATTAGGAGAATTGACAGCCGGCATAGCCCACGAAATTCAGAATCCTTTAAATTTCGTAAATAATTTTTCCGATATCAATATGGAATTAATCGGTGAAATGAAGGACGAATTGTCTGCAGATCATAAACAAGAAGCAATAGATATCGCAGATACGATTCAATCTAATTTGGAAAAAATTACTACACATGGTCGACGTGCAGATTCTATCGTCAAGAATATGTTGCAGCATTCCCGTAAAAGTAACGGTGCCAAAGAACCAACCGATATTAATGCATTAGCAGATGAATATTTAAGGTTGGCCTATCATGGCTTGCGGGCAAAAGATAAATCTTTTAATGCATTATTTAAAACAGATTTAGATCCTGCAGTAGGAGAGGTCGACGCGATCCCTCAGGATATTGGAAGGGTATTGCTTAATTTATTTACGAATGCATTTCATGCGGTTACAGAAGAAGATAAAGCAAGAAAGGAAATAGATCCTGATTCTACGTATAAACCCGTAGTAAAGGTATCTACCAAAAGACTAATCGAAAACAAGCAGGATCTGATAGAAATCAAAGTGTCAGATAATGGACCTGGTATTCCGCCCAATATTAAAGACAAAATCTTTCAACCATTCTTTACTACTAAACCGACAGGGCAGGGGACTGGCTTAGGTTTATCCTTAGCGTACGACATTATTAAAGCGCACCATGGCACCATTGCAGTTAATAGTCAATTTGGAAGATCTGGAGAGGATGTTCACGGCACCGAATTTGTTATTAATCTTCCATTGAATTAAGATGATTGAAATAATCTTTATTTATATCTTTTTTCTATTTAATGTATTTACAAAAAATGATTTGCCCGATAACTTCAATACACTCCCTAAATTAAAATTTCAAAAAGAAGACAGCCTAACTGCTTTAATAAAAAACCTGAAATCAAACCCCGGAGTCTATGAGCAGTATGAAAAATTAAATCTTTTCTATTCAAAAAATTATTCCAATCTCAGTATAAAACGTAGGGAGGAAGTAAGAGATTTACTTAATAAATTTGGTACCTGGCACTCTATTCAACTCTGTGATAAAAACGAACCGGGCAGTCCATTAAAACTCACCGGAAGGATTATAGATGAAAATAATAATCCAGTAGCATTAGCAAAAATTACTATTTATCAAGCTGATGTCAATGGAAGCTATGCCCCTCAGGATGCAACTACTCACGGCATGAGTGAAAATGATCCAAGATTATATGGTAGCATTCTGACCGGTAAGGATGGGAACTATTCACTCGGTACGATACATCCGGGTAGCTATCCGATGTTATATGAAGGAAGGCATATTCCCCAGCATATTCATTTTAATATAGTAGCCAAAGGATATCAGAATCAGAATTTGCAGATTGCTTTTGATGATGATCCTGCTATGAAGGACAAGCATTGGCAAGACTGGGCTAAAGACTTGAAATATCCTGTCGTGAAATTAGAATTCAAAGGAAGTATCCATTCAAGTGTATTGAATATTAAACTTAAAAGGGTGTAAGCTATTCAACCAATCACTTATTCTCCCAACCTAAACTCCTGGACACCGCTTTTTTCCAACCCTCATGTAAAAGATTGGCATCTTCATAAGAAATGGCAGGATGAAAACTTGCATCCCTTTTCCATTGCTCACCGATTTCTTGTTTGGTCCATAAACCAATAGCCAACCCTGCAAGATATGCTGCACCCAATGCTGTGGTTTCAATGATCGTGGGTCGCTCGACTTCAGCCTGCAACATATCAGCTTGAAATTGCATCAAAAAATTATTAGCTGATGCACCGCCATCTACACGCAGTGTTTTAAGTGTAATGCCTGATTCCTGAGACATAATGTCAAGGACATCTTTGGTCTGATAAGCCATAGACTCCAGGGTAGCACGTACAATATGAGCACGAGTAGTCCCCCTTGTAATTCCCTGAATAGTCCCCCGGGCATACATATCCCAATGTGGTGCTCCCAATCCGGTAAATCCCGGGACCAGATATACACCACCGGTATCCGGTATAGTAGCAGCTACCGCTTCTGTTTCATTAGATGATTGAATGATTCCAAGACCATCCCTCAACCATTGCACTGCGGACCCTGCATTAAATACACTTCCTTCCAACGCATATATTACTTTGCCATCCAACCCCCAGGCTATAGTGGTCAATAAACCATTTTTAGAACGGATACATTTATCACCGGTATTCATCAGCATAAAACATCCGGTTCCATAAGTATTCTTTGCCATCCCAGCCGTAAAACAAGCCTGGCCAAACAAAGCTGCCTGCTGATCGCCGGCAATACCACAAATAGGAATAGATGATCCAAAAATATCTTCAGTGGATTCTCCAAATAAACCACTCGATGGCATTACAGAAGGCAGGATATTAGCAGGAATATTCAATACGTGTAACAACTTTTCATCCCATTGCAGTGATCGGATATTATAGATCATCGTGCGGGATGCATTGCTATAATCTGTTGCATGAACCTTGCCACCACTTAGATTCCATAAAAGCCAGGTATCAATAGTACCGAAGAGCAGATCTCCATCTTTAGCCAGGTCTCTTGCACCTTCTACATGGTCCAATATCCAATTGATTTTGGTACCAGAAAAATATGCATCGATTACCAAGCCAGTGTACTCAGAGATATAATCTGCATGGCCATCATTTTTTAATTGTTCACAGATAGGAGCAGTACGTCTATCCTGCCATACGATTGCATTATATATTGGTTGGCCTGTTTTTTTATTCCATACTACCGTAGTTTCCCGTTGATTGGTAATACCTATTGCAGCTATTTGATCCGGATGAATCTTATTTTCCGCTAATACCTGTTTAGCTACTTTCAATTGAGTGTCCCAGATTTCAAGAGCATTGTGCTCTACCCATCCTGGTTGCGGAAATATTTGTGTGAATTCTTCTTGTGCTACACCCGCTATCATTCCTTTATCATCGAACAAGATAGCACGTGAACTGGTTGTACCCTGATCCAGGGCGAGAATATATCTTTCTTTTGACATCTAAGAGTTTTTTATGAAGCCAAGCTACGGAGAAGTGGTGAAGGGTTCAAGTGTTCAAATGTTTAAATGATGAAGTGTTTAAGTGATGAAGTGTTT
>JBDTUE010000387.1:0-3823 GCA_040007895.1 Saprospiraceae bacterium
TGAATGACGACAATTATTTTAAGCGAAAGATGTTTGAATACTTTTGGCTTAAAATTCCTACACGTAAAGCTGTATATGTCACAGCCATCTCGGAAGCCACAAAGCGAGATATTATCAGGTTTACTAGATGTCTACCGGAGAAAATCGTTGTAATACCGGTGGCTGTGCCTGAAATATTTAAGCCCTTCACAAAACCCTTCAATGATCTTTGCCCGGTATTGTTGCAGATTGGAACAGCCTCCAATAAAAATTTAGAAAGAGTAATTCGTGCCATTGAGAATATAACCTGTCAACTCGTTATTATTGGCAAGCTGGATGATCATCAACAAAATCTGTTAAAAGAATATAAAATTAATTTTAAAAATCACTATAATATAACGCTTGAACAAATTTATAATCAATATGTAGAAAGCGATATCGTCACTTTTATATCCACATTTGAAGGATTTGGGATGCCGATTATTGAAGCAAATTGTGTAGAGCGTCCTGTCATTACAGGCAATACTTCATCTATGCCTGAAGTTGGAGCCAATGCCGCCTGCTATGTAGATCCTTACTCTGTAGAAGAAATCAGAAATGGGATAAATAAACTCATTCAGGATAAAGAATACAGGAACCATTTAATTGAACAAGGCAGGCAAAATCGAAAGCGTTATTCAGGTAGACAGATCTCGCTTCAATACTATGAATTGTATAGAAAAATTTGGGAAAGAAATTGAGAACCCAATTCAAGGATGCGAGGTTTAATTCATTATGAATTCTAAGCGATTAAAAATTCTATTTATTGTGCCGTCGTATAAGCCAGCATATATTTACGGAGGTCCGATAAGATCAGTGGCAGCTCTTTGCGAGGCGTTAATTATAGCCGGTCACGAGGTAAGTGTTTTTACGACAACGGCGAATGGAAAAGTTGAACTGGAAGTAATTCCGGGTAAGGAATACAATGTTGAAGGCGTAAAGGTCATTTACTTCAAGCGTCAGACAACAGATCACACGAATGTTAGTGTGGGTCTTTTACGAAAGGTTTGGAGCCAGTGCAAAGAATTTGACATTATACATATTCAATCATGGTGGAATTTTGCAACCATATTCAGCGCGATAGTGTGTAGAATTAAATCTTTGATTCCGATCATATCTCCCAGGGGGTCATTGATTCCATATACATTTGGATATCGACATGTACGCAGCAAAAAATGGTTACATGGCATCGTTGGACGACACTTGTTAGAATATTCAATTATGCATTTTACAAGTATTCAGGAAAAAGAAGATGCAGGAAAATTTATGAATACAAGGAATTCATTTGTTATTTCAAATATTCTCAGCTTGCCAGATAAGATCTTGGGTCAGAAAAAGCAAAAGGGACTTAAGCTTGTATTTATCGGGAGAATTGACCCCAAAAAAAATCTTGAATTCATTTTGCAGAGTTTACAATCCATGGGCAATTCTGATCAAATCTCCCTGGATATTGTCGGCGCAGGAGAGGAAAATTATATCGCAAAGTTAAAACAAATGTCCAGGACATTGGTAAATGTAACATGGAGAGGAGAAATTGACGGCGAATTGAAATATAGATTATTGGCTGAATCTGATCTGCTCGTTTTGCTCTCGCACAATGAAAATTACGGTAATGTTGTTTTTGAAGCATTATGCCAGGGCACGCCGGTGATTATTTCAAAGTATGTCGGCGCAAAGGATTATGTGGAAAAGAATAAATTAGGATGGGTCATTGATTTAACGGAGAAAGAATTCAAAGAGACATTAACTGAAGCCCTTTTGCAACGTACCAAGCTTAAGGATATGCAACAAAGGGCACCTGATTGTATAGCCAGAGATTTTAATAGTGGCCAGCAAGTAATAGAATATGAGAAAATGTATCATCAGATTGAACATACTAACCGGTGAAGTAATCCAAATATATAATTGACAGACCTTACCGTTATCATATTGACATTGAATGAAGAGTTACATATATCCAGAGTAATTCAAAGCGTCAATCCTATTGCCGGAAAAATAATTGTAGTAGACTCTTATTCATCTGATCGAACCATTGAAATCGCCAGGAAACTGGGTGCAGAAGTAATGCAGAACCCTTTTATCAATCAGGCAAAACAATTCCAATGGGCACTTGACAATGCGAACATAGAGACCTCATGGATCATGAGGATGGATGCAGATGAGTATTTAACCATGCCTTTAATTAAAGAAATATCTGAAAGGCTGCCTTTACTGGAAAATGATATTTCAGGTATTGTACTGAAACGAAGAGTTCATTTTTTGGGGAAATGGATTAAACATGGTACGAGCTACCCCATACACCTCTTGAGAATCTGGAGAACCCATCATGCTGTCGTTGAGCAAAGATGGATGGATGAACATATTAATTTAATCAAAGGAATGTCAATTGTTTTTAAACATGATTTCGTTGATGACAATCTTAATACATTATCGTGGTGGATCAATAAACACAATGACTATGCCACGAGAGAAGCAATCGAAATATTGAACATGAAATCTAAATTCATGGAAATAAATTCAACGGGTGATGGTACCGGTATTGCCCGGCAAGCCTATATTAAACGCTTGTACAAGAACTCGGTCTACTTAAAACTTCCCTTATTCCTGAGAGCCTTTCTATATTTCATTTATCGGTATATTATCAGAGGCGGATTTTGGGATGGTAAAAAAGGATTAATGTGGCATTTTCTGCAGGGATGCTGGTATCGGTTTTTAGTAGATGCTAAAATACTTCAGATTGAAGAATGGGCGAAACAGGAGAATAAGTCTGTAAAGGAAACTATCGAAGATAGGTTTAAGGTCATTTTAATGAAAACCGATTCATGAAATTCAACATTCGGGATTAGGAAACATGAACGTTATTTGAATCATCATTGTGAATAATATTCCTGATCAACCTTTGGTCAGTATCATTACGGCTTCTTACAATAGTGCGGCTACTATTCGTGATACGTTAAATTCTATTGCCATCCAGGATTACTCACGGATTGAACATATTATTGTAGATGGATTATCATCTGACGAAACGCTGAATATTGTGCATGGCTTTAAGCATGTCAGTAAAATCATTTCGGAAAAGGACAATGGCATCTATGATGCGATGAATAAAGGTATCGAAATCAGCACAGGTACGATAATCGGAATTCTAAATTCTGACGATTTTTATCCACATGCATCTATCATCAGCCATGTAGTCAACAGAATTCAAAATGAACATACGGATGCACTCTATGGAGATCTCGTCTATGTAAGTCAAAAAAATACATCAAAAAGACTGCGGACATGGATAGCCGGCAAATTTAAACCTTCTAAATTTTTATTTGGATGGATGCCTCCACATCCTACGTTTTTTGTACGGAAAGAAATCTATGATCAGTTGGGTTGTTTTAATACATCTTTGCGATCAGCAGCAGATTATGAATTGATGCTAAGGTTATTATACAAACATCGGATTACAGTCAGTTACCTACCTGAGATTTTAGTCAAAATGAGGTCAGGAGGGGTAAGTAATTCTTCGATAGCAAATCGAATTAAAGCAAATAAAGAGGATGGCGAAGCGTGGCGTATTAACCAGGTGACACCGCGGATATATACTTGCTGGTTAAAGCCTTTGCGAAAATTATCCCAATTTATATAGTCAGGAAAAAGAAAGAATGAAAAAAGCATTAATCACCGGCATTACCGGACAGGACGGCGCATACTTATCCGAATTCTTATTGAAGAAGGGATATGAAGTGCATGGAATAAAACGAAGAAGCTCATTGTTTAATACCGCACGGATCGATCATTTGTACCAGGATCCGCA
>JBDTUE010000388.1:0-3823 GCA_040007895.1 Saprospiraceae bacterium
AGTCCATTCAGGAGGAAATATATGACTACTTCATGTCCGCTCAAACCGATGATCCGGAGACTGCATTTAAAAAACTCAAAGAAGAGGACATCACTATAGAAGAAATTAAATTGGTAAGACTTAAATTTTTATCTGAAATGGCGATGTAGGATAGGTTAGAGGTATAAGGTATAAGTCGTAAGGTATAAGCAAACCTTGCCCTTGCCCCTTATACCTTCTCCCTCCTTATACCTTACCCCTTATACCTCACCCATGAAAATCTGGATCGTCAATGGCCCTAATCTTAATCTCCTCGGAAAGCGGGAGCCTGAAATCTATGGACATAAAAGTTTTGAACAATATTTCGAAGAATTAAAAATTGCGTTTCCAGAAATAGATCTGAACTATTTTCAATCCAATCACGAAGGTGGTATCATTGATCACCTGCAAAGTATTGGTTTTGGATTATCTGATGGATTGATTTTTAATCCGGGTGCTTATACTCATACTTCCATAGCTATTGCAGATTGTCTTGCCGCCATCCGGCTTGCATGTATAGAGGTACATATCTCCGATATCTATAAAAGGGAATCCTACCGGCATCATTCTTACGTAAAGCCATATTGTATTGATAGTATAGTAGGGCAGGGGCTAGATGGATATAAGACGGCCATTGATAAAATGATCGATTGGGTTAATAAGCAATAAGGACTTTGTAGAGGAATATTTACGCTTTAGGCTTTTCCAGGGTGAGGTCTATTAATTTTAATCGATGATGTCGATTCAATTTTTTCTGTCCATTCATAAATAATTTTGAATAGAGCCAGACTGCGGCTGTACTGCCTGCTACTATAAAGTGAAAAGCTCCGATGTGTGGAATGGGGACTTTAGAGATATTACTTGCAATGGCCTGCACTGCACTAAGGGCACTCCATTGAAGAAAAAATTTACCGGATAAAGCAGCTAGTTTATTTCCATTGTCAGGAGTGATATCAAATCCGTCCAGGTCTTTTAAGGGTAAACAATATGTGTCAGATACACGGATACAGTTTGATTTAAGGTCAAGATCCCAAATGGTATATCTCATCCAATTTGATCTGGGTTCGCCTTTGAAATGAACTCTGATCTCGGATCCGACAGGATATTTTCTTGGACGAATCTTACCGGATGTTTCTAATAGAAGGTAAGCCTGAGCATGGATGGAGTGAATAAAACAAACGAAAATTGATAAAATCAAATACTTCATTTCAAAAGTAAAGAACGTTTATAAAATTGAATTTTTACTACATCGATACAGGAAATGTAATTTAATTAAATCTTAAAGCGGGTTACATATTTCTGACGACCAACTAATATGAATGAACCGAAGTCTTGTTTATTGGCAGGAGATTTACAATATCTATCTTTATTCAATGAAATCATTTTTCATTGGGTTAGCCCTGATCATTGCCCCGGGCCTTATGGCCCAACACAAAACTCCATTTGAATCCGGGACCGGAAATCAGACGCCGGAGTATTCTGAAATAGTGAAATGGTGGACTTTGCTGGACAAATCATCTTCCATGGTTCAAATGAATACTGCTGGTATGACGGATGCAGGCTATCCATTGCATCTTATCATCGTCTCAAAAGATGGAGCATTTAATTTTAATAGCATTCACAAAAAAAATAAAATAGTAATTCTAATCAATAATGGTATACATCCCGGTGAACCTGATGGTATCGATGCCAGTATGCTGTTAATAAGGGATATTAGTGAACATAAAATTTCATTACCGGACAATGTCGTTCTGGGTATCATACCTGTTTATAATATCGGCGGTTGCCTTGACCGAAGCACGGAATACAGGGTAGATCAAAATGGCCCCGAAGCATTTGGATTCAGAGGCAACTCACAGAACCTCGACCTCAACAGGGACTTTATAAAATGCGATTCGAAAGAAGCAAAAGCATTTGCAGGTATCTTTCATTTGACCGATCCGGATATATTCATTGACAATCATGTAAGTGATGGAGCAGACTACCAGCATGTGATGACCTTGATTTCAACACAGCACAATAAATTGGGCGGGATCATGGGAGAGTACCTGAATACCAACCTGGAGCCAGGTCTTTATTCGTCTATGAAGAATAAGGGATTTGATCTTATTCCATACGTCAACGCTTTTGATGGGAAACCGGAACAAGGATGGCCGCAATTTATGGATTGGCCGAGGTATAGTAGTGGATACGCTGCTACATGGTCCTGTTTTTCATTTATAACGGAAACACATATGCTTAAGCCATATCCCCAACGAGTCAAGGCTACCTATGAATTAATGAGAACTTTTATTGAGTTTGCTTCCAATCATGCAACTGAAATTAAACAAGCAAGAATACAAACGAGAAAAGCAGAATTAAATCAGAAAGAATTTCCACTTTCATGGATATCTGATCGAAGCCAATCTTCTACCCGGTTATACAAAGGATATGAGTCAACGTTTAAATCTTCTGAAGTGTCTGGATTACCCAGATTGTATTACGACAGAAACAAACCGTTCGACAAAATTATTCCTTTTTATGACTATTATAAACCAAATCTGGTGGCTGAAAAACCTGCAGCTTATATTATCCCTCAGGGATGGTGGAAAGTGATCGATTTGCTTAAACTGAACCGGGTGCAGATGCATCAATTCCTACATGATACCTTGATACAAGTGGAAATCACAAAGATTATGGAATATAAATCCTCAGCCAGGCAATATGAAATGCATCATCCTAACAGCCAGGTGAAGACCAATACTTCAATGCAAATGATATCATTCCATAAAGGTGACTTTTATATACCAATGAATCAAACAGCCAATCGATTTCTCATGGAAGTACTCGAACCTACCGGACCGGATTCATATTTCACCTGGAATTTTTTCGATTCTGTCCTGGGACAAAAAGAAGGATTCAGTGATTATGCCTTTGAAGACATCGCTGCAGATTATTTAAAAACACATCCTGATATTCAGTCAGCATTGGATAAAAAACGAATGGAAGACACTGCATTTTCACATCGGGCAGATTTGCAACTTGAATTTGTTTATAATCATTCTCCCTGGGTAGAGCCAGCTTATATGAGATATCCTGTATATCGGGTGAAGAAATGAAAATCATTATTTTTTTTACTCTCAGATAAAATCCATTAGTTTATGTAATTCAATCTGAACTCCTAACGACTGCATTTAGGAAATAAAACGGATGGCGATAAACTGAATGATCGAACTTATTAAAATTTCATTAGAATTTCAAAAGTTAATATATTTCATTTTGCCAAAGATCACCTTAATTTTACGCCGTTAATTAATTCTCTTCATATATATCGGGGGAGGATTTTTTTATTATTAATGAGAAACATCGTCCTGGCTTTTTTTAGTTTAATTCTTTTTTCTGTTGATGGTGAAGGACAGAAATTTTCATTTCAATATAATACTTTTTATTCTGGATGTAATACTGTTGGTAAAATTGTTTTATTCCCGAATGATACTTCCCGACAATTGGTATACCGGATGGTTTCCAACGATTGTAATTTCGCGCTAAGAGATTTGCAGGACTCTCCGATATTTGATAGCTTACCACCTTGCGAATATATTATCCGCGCTTATGATCAGTTCGGTGATTCTATGACCCGATCTATAAAAGTAGGATTACAAATCAAGACTCTTTTTACACTGAGATGTGATACCCTGGAAAGAGGTGATCATGTAATTAATTTTCATATTTTTTATAATTATGACTTGAATTCGGGCGAATATAGTAGCGGACCTGGCAACCCACCTTATACCATTAAACTCAAAGAAAATGGGATCGTTACCAA
>JBDTUE010000389.1:0-3822 GCA_040007895.1 Saprospiraceae bacterium
GTGAGAAGGAGCAGGTTTTTCATGGTAGTTGTGTTTTATTACTTCTATGACGAAGCTTTGCAGATAGCGGTTTCTTAAAATGTCTTAAGAAAATTTATGAGTCCGTTAAACTTCTGCAAAGATGGAAATCAGGATGAGAAACGGTAGATTTAAGGCATAATTTTTTTAAAATGAAACTAATCTTTCCTGTTTTTCTCATTTTTATTAAGATTTTGTCCGTGCAAGGACAAAGTGCTGATAGTACCCTTCATGGGCAAACCGCTCAAAAATCTTTTCAATTCGGTGTATCTATTACGCCGCAGATAAGCAAATTGTGGAATGGAGGTAACAGTGGTGAAGGCAAAGCCGGATTTGGATATTCAATAGGGACGGAACTTGATACTCGCTTGTCAGAGCGAATAAAGCTTGAAACAGGCATTCATTTGCAACGCGCTGAATTGATAGAACGATACCATCACCTGCAATGGCCTGCCGATGTTATCAATGGCCAGTGGGATAAAACCCGATCATACGAGCAATTTGAAGCGGATTATTTTTCGATAGGCTTAGATGCCGGAGTAATTTTTGGCCTCGGTTCCAAAGAAAATGGATGGTTGCTAAATACTTCTGTTCTGCTACGTCGAATGTTGAAAGTTGATGATCAATTTGTGATCAATGAATCAGGTTATCTGCATGAACCCATTAAGGAGGAATTCATGAATATCTATAATAAAACACAACTATTTTTATGCATTGGGGCTCAATATAACCTTGGGTTAGGTGCTCATAATCACATCCGGGTCGGACCCGAAATTGAATATTCGATCAGAGATCTGATCAACTCCTCAGATGAGAATTCTTTATGGTTATATGATGGAGGACATCCTGTCTTTTTGGGATTAAAGGCAGGAATTTTCATTTTTTAGAAACATAAGCTACCACTTCTGAAAACAAACTTTATGCGAATAGTAACTATTTTTGGAATTCAAATTTCGGAAATGAAAATCACATTCCCATTTCTCCTCTGTTGTTTGTTTTCAGGCTTAATATCTGGTCAGGAGACATCGAAAAATATTCATTTTGGATTTTCCTTCACTCCTCAACTGGGCAATGCTGCATTCAATTCTGAGTTAGTTGCGAATAATCAGTCAGGAATTAATTATTTATTCAGTGGAGATTTATTGATTGACCTTAGTCCGAAGACCCAATTTATGACCGGCTTAATTCTTCACCATGTTAAATTAGAATACAGGGATTATTCGCCACAGTTTCCTGATGACGGGGAAAATGGAATGGCCCTTGTTTATAAATCATATTGGGATTTTAACTACTCCGATTTATTTATCGGACTTCCTGTTGGGATCAAATTAAAACTGAATAGTCCGGACAAATCAAACCATTTCTTCCTTAAGTGTGGCGTGACAGCTCAGAGACTGTTGATAAATTCGGGATATGTGATACTCAACGAAAGCGGGTATGTACATGAAAAGCGTGATCCTGATGAATATTATTTTGATTTTCAAAAAACCTGGTTGGTTACCAATATGGGTTTAGGATATGAATTTAAATTGGGAAAGGGTAAATTCTCCATTCAGCCTGAGTATGAATATTCACTTTCAAAAATATTTAGACAGAAAAATGCTATAGATGCAAATGGTCGCCTTAGCTTCCTGGGAATCCGGCTTGCATATTATTAGCTAACAATTTTGTGTTTTTTCTGGTCCCCTGATTGAGCTGTTGTACAAGGATGCACATAGGCAGGTCGAACTTCAGCAAAAGGATGAGTAGAGAATATCGAAGCATCATGGGGTAGGGGTAGAAACAAAAAACCCCGCTTGTGGCGGGGTTTCTCTTTAGAATTCAAAAGAAATAACTTACTGCGTGCTTATGCTTTTCTGACATTTACTGCATTTAGTCCTTTTCTTCCTTCGATGAGATCAAAGCTAACGTTATCGTTTTCTTTGACTTTTTCGGTGAGTCCACTGACGTGTACGAAATACTCCTTTCCAGAAGACTCGTCCTTAATAAATCCGAATCCTTTGGATTCATTAAAGAATTTGACAATTCCTTTATTCATTGTATTAAATTGATTAATTAGCCCGCAAAGATACATATTTCTGATAATCATGCAGGTTATGTACTTTTTTTTCAACTTTTTGATTAACCATACCTTCCCTGCCCTAAAACTATCAGATCACCTTGCGAGACAGGATTTAAACCCCCGAAGTGTTAAAAAAGTTCGGGACACCTTAAAATAACTGGTTCGGGTCGAAGAAATCTCCAATGTTTTAAAGGGTTTAGGGGAAATATTCAGTCTTTTTCCTAAATAAATTGAAGTAGCCTGCCTTTTGCCCTACCTGATACTAACTCCTGGTTGACCCATGGTTTTATTGCTTTTGGGAGGTAAAGAACTGAAAACAATTTCTTGCCTGAAGCTGCCTTTGAGGACGTTTTGACGGGGAAAGTCCAATTTTGGACGAAACTTTCCCTCCTTCAATTGTTCTTCGCCCCTTGTTCAAGCCACTTCAAAATCAAATCGGTTGAACATGGATCCAGTTTGACATCAGGAGGCATCTGAAGTGATGTAGAAAATAACTGACTGTACAGAATACTATGCTTAGGTGTCACCGTATTGATGTATCCACTACCTGGTTTGGAGAGTGAATTGAAAGCCACTGCATCTTCAAGATTTAAATTGCCGGTAGGTTCAGGACCTGAGTGACATGACAGCGTACTGCAATTTGCGCTCAGAATAGGTATGATATCCGCACTGAACGAAATCGCATCGGGTATGCCGGAACAAGGATGGTTTTCCAGATTGTCGTAAGTACACGAACAAATACAAATTCCGTAAAAGACTAAAGTCAGGTATGGGAGTAGATTTTTTATTGAGGGCATAAATAGATTTATCGGAGAAATTTATTCTTCGTATGTGAACATACCGGCTATGCTCTCCTCCATCTGAGATATCCAATCCCACGAATTTTCTTCCGGTGTTGTGATATTCAGGTTTCCATTGACATTGAGATCAACAGGGTCAAGAAGTTTTGCATAGTTGGCTTCAAGATGTACGACATTGAGTTGATCGGATACTACACTAAAATTTTGCTCCGGCATTGTTATCGTCACTCTGTGTGCATTCGTTCCAATCTTAAAAGCAAATGGAATTAAATTTATGCCAAGTTGAGTATCAGTCGTATCAATACTACCCTGAAAATTAATAAAAACGAAACCCTGAGGTTGAGGTGTAGCGCCGAACCACATGGAAGGCTGATACAAAACCAGATCGGACGCTAAAGGTGTTGACGCATTCGCCGCATCACTCAATCCAACATCAAAACGAACTGTTTTATAATTTCCTGCCGGCGCGTCTCCGAATTCATATTCTTCAATCCCTTGTTTCACCAGGATCACAGATGAGGGTCCATCAACGACATCGCCATTTGTTTTAATCAATTTTACATTAGAGATATACATTTGAGCAGTGGTCACTGTAATTTTTCTGCCTTCGGCTGTCGTTAACAACTCTCCATAATTATTTACCTCATTTGAATCAATCAAGGTGTGCATATGGAAGGCAAGCGATCCTGGTTTCTCGGCCGGATTGTCTGAATTACAAGATGTCGTGGATAAACTATAAATGAAAAGACCTGTGCTGAGTATTAATAGAGGAAATCGATTTGACATTTTTATAATTTTGTGAATAGGTTGTTCAATTTGCATTCCATTCTTTTTTGTAAAGTATTATATAGAATTCTATTATTTGAATAAAGGAGTCAGAGGTTGGAGGGAAATTATATAAACTAAAAATCAGCCCCCATATTATCTGATTTGGCCGATTCG
>JBDTUE010000390.1:0-3810 GCA_040007895.1 Saprospiraceae bacterium
GAGATCAATGGCATTGATATGATCTTGTACATACAACCAGTCCCTCACATTGGTGCCATCTCCATAAACGGGTATCTTCTTTTTCTTTAAGATATTCTGAATGACTACGGGGATTAGTTTTTCCGGGAATTGAAATGGTCCGTAATTATTAGAACAATTTGAAATCACGACCGGAATTCCATAGGTATGATAGTATGCTCTTACTAAATGATCAGAAGATGCTTTTGAAGCAGAATAGGGTGATTTAGGATCATAAGGTGTATTCTCGGTAAAGAAACCCGTGGGACCCAGACTACCAAATACTTCATCGGTGGAGATATGAAAAAAAAGTTTTGACGGGTCCTGATTCCAAAGATTTTTTACTGCCAGCAATAAATTTGCTGTTCCCAACACATTTGTTTTAATAAAGGACAGTGGATCCATGATAGATCTGTCTACATGGGACTCTGCGGCAAAGTGAATGATCCAATCCGGGGGAAATTTTTGGATAGCTGACTGAATAGCATTAATGTCTGTAATATCGGTGTGCAGGAAGTGATATCTGGGATGGTGTTCTACATCCTTCAGGTTATGAAGATTTCCTGCATAGGTCAATGCATCCACATTGACAATCTCATAAGAATAATTTTTCAAAAAATGCCTGACCGCATGAGAACCTATAAAACCAGCTCCTCCGGTAATCCATATGGTTTTAGTTGAACTCATTATTCTGATAATCTTTGTTTGAAATATTCCAATGTATGTTTAAATCCTTCGCTACGGTCAACAGTAGGTTCCCATCCAAGGATCGCTTTTGCTTTAGATATATCCGGTTTACGTGTTTTTGGATCATCTACCGGTAAAGGCCGGTATACGATTTTTGAATGCCCACCTACAAGGCGAAGTACTTCTTCAGCGGTATCTTTGAGATTGATTTCATCCGGATTACCAATATTGACCGGTAGATGATAATCACTCATGAGCAGACGGTAAATCCCTTCTACAAGGTCGTCCACATAACAGAAAGACCTGGTCTGTGATCCATCACCGAATACCGTAAGGTTTTCTCCCCGAATCGCCTGTGAAAAAAAAGCAGGCAAAGCTCTGCCATCTTCTACCCGCATTCTTGGACCATAGGTATTAAATATCCTTACAATCCTGGTTTCGAGTCCGTGATAATTGTGATAAGCCATGGTGATGGCTTCCTGGAATCGTTTTGCTTCATCATATACACCTCTTGGACCTATCGGGTTGACATTACCCCAATACTCTTCCTTTTGTGGATGCTCTAACGGATCACCGTATACTTCCGAGGTGGATGCTATCAATATCCTTGCCTTTTTTTCTTTGGCAAGACCTAATAAATTGTGCGTACCCAGCGAACCTACTTTTAAAGTCTGGATGGGCATTTTAAGGTAATCAATCGGGCTGGCAGGAGAAGCGAAATGCAGGATATAATCTAATTGTCCCGGGACGTAGACAAACCGACTTACATCATGATGATAAAATACAAAGTCCTTTAGCTTAAACAGATGCTCTATGTTTTTAAGGCTACCGGTAATTAGATTGTCCATACCGATTAATGTATCCCCCTCTGCAATAAATCTATCACAAAGATGTGAGCCCAGAAATCCCGCTGCACCAGTAATTAATACTTTTTTACCCGCCATTTTCTATTTAAAAAGAGCCGCAAATATATGCTATAAACCTGTGATAATCAATTTTATTGATTGTTCAGGACCAGTTTTATTAACAGGTTCTGTACCCATTGGTAATTAAGCCAGCATTTAAGATTGAAATTTTCAAAACTACCCCTATCTATATTCAGAATAACTGCTCTTCAACTCATATCTTATTTTAGCTAATTTTGCTGTTGTGTTTTACATAAAAGAGTTGATCAGGATAACATTCAGTCTGGCTTTAAGTTGTTTATTCTTTTTCAACTTACCTGCTCAGGATAGTATTCAACCTAAACTCTTTGTCCGTATTGGATATGGATCACAATCTACTATACACTCAGATCTTTCAAAAAGATATGGGCAACATGGCACACTGAGCCTGGGTATAAACTTTATTAAACACCATTGGGAAACCGGACCTGCAATAGGTTTTTTATTTGGATCAAACGTCAGAGAAGATGTATTGGCTTCACTTAGATCAGCCGATGGAGAATTAATCGGTAGCGATCATCAACTTGCTGAGGTAGATCTGAATATGAGAGGTATGATGATAGGATGGTCGATCCTACGGAAAATCAAACTAAGTACTCAATCTTTTTTTTTAGTTGGACTTCAACCGGTTTGGTTATCCCATTGGATTCGATTTCAAAATCCGGGTAATTCATTCGAACCAATACAGGGAAATTATCGCTATGGATATGACCGGTTATCTTCAGGATTAGCCATTGAAGAAAGTCTTACCTATCGATTCCAAAGTAATAACCGCTTACTTAATCTTGAACTGGCATTCACTGCTATGCAAGGCAATTCCAGTCTTAGAAGAAATATTCAATTAGATAATCCGTCAGTAAAAAAAACATCTTCTTCAGGGTTTATTGGTTTTCAGGCAAGATGGTTAGTACCAATATTTCCTGCTAAGAAGGCCGAAAAAATTTTTTATTAATATCCAGGATGAGTAAAATATATGATGCAATAGTAACTACTGTTTCAGGGATGTTGCCATCTGTCGGAATTTTCAATTCATCGGTTGCCGATTTTGTAGAAGGAAGAAAAAATCAAACGTATCCGACGACTTTGATTTCGCCGGTCTGGATTCATTGTGCCTCGCTTGGAGAATTTGAACAGGGAAGGCCATTGATCGAAGCCATTAAAAAGGAATGGCCTGATCAACATATGGTACTTACTTTTTTTTCAAAGTCAGGATACGACATCAGGAAATCATATCCGTTAGCCGATTGGATTGGGTATATGCCAATTGATACGAAACGAGAAGCAGAAAAATTTATTAATGCTATTCGCCCCCGGCTTGCCATTTTCGTTAAATATGAATTCTGGTATAATCATCTCGATCAACTATCCTTAAATCACATTCCTTTTATTTTTATTTCTACTAATTTTTTTAAAGGTCACTACCTGCTTCAATATTGGAACCGATGGTTATTAGATAAAGTACTTAAAGCTTCGGCATTTTTTGTTCAGGACGAATCCTCCAAAAATATTCTGAACTCGCTTGGTTATAAAAACGGAATTGTCACAGGAGATACCCGGGTAGATAGGGTTTTAGATTTGCTTTCAGGTATTCATCCCCTCGAATATTTTGATTCTAATACACAATGTCAACCAATACTTGTAGCTGGAAGTACCTGGCCAGCCGACGAGTTCGTTCTCAAAGATTTTCTCAAGTATTTAGAATGGAGAAAGAATAAGGATTCGACTGCAGGTACCTACAGGTTTATCATGGCACCTCATAATCCTTCAGCATCAAGGGTTGCGGAGCTTACCAATTTGTATGCTGAATATAATCCAATATTATATTCAAACTGGAGAGGTGAGCCGTTCAAAGTCCTGATAGTAGATTCGATTGGAATATTAAATAGATTATACGGGTATGCGCAAGTGGCTTATGTCGGAGGTGGTTTTGGCAGGGGTATTCATAATATCCTGGAACCGGCAGTGTATGGTATACCTGTTTTTTTTGGACCTAAACACAGTTCATTTGCGGAGGCCGGCAACCTGATTAAACGCGGAGTTGCTTTTTCAATTCAAAATGTCTCTGAATTAAAGTCCATTTGGAATGTCCAAATTCCACAAAATCTGCCTGTTATAAAAAGCAATGCATCAAAATTCTTTGCAGACAATAATGGAGCTACTG
>JBDTUE010000391.1:0-3795 GCA_040007895.1 Saprospiraceae bacterium
GGCTTAAAGAGTATAAGCAGGTGCCTGTAAAGGCCTGGCTTTGGTTTGCAGCCGCGGGGCTTACAACAGGCATATACTGGATAAGTTTTTTTAAGGCAATGCGTACCGCTAATTTAACCGTACTATCGATCATAGATAAAGGAAGCATATTAGTCACCTTTGCTTTGTCTTCGTATTTATTGGGAGAGCATCTGACTCCAAGATTGTGGGCGGCCACAGCATTAATTATGGCAGGTACCCTATTATTATTTTGGAAATGAAATTCTTTAGGTAGATTTAATTTTTGAACGATAAAAGTTCAGACCTGGCTACATAATGAATATCGTTGTGTTCAGATTCATTCTTTTTACTCTATTAGATCAGGTAAAAAAACAAGGGCCTCACATTGCTGCTCGACCCCTATTATAAGGGTAACTTATATTTTTAATCCACTTTCATTACTGTCATGGAATCATTGATGTAAAAATAAAGGCCTCACATTGCTGGTCGGCCTCTATTATAAGGGTAACTTATATTTTTAATCCACTTTCATTGCTGTCATGGAATCATTGATGTAAAAATAAAGGCCTCACATTGCTGCTCGGCCCCTACTATAAGGGTAACTTATATTTTTAATCCACTTTCATTACTTTGGATGTATCCATCACTCCACCACCGGAAACCTTAACGATATAAGTACCGCTGGATAAAGCTGATAGATTAAGGTCATGAGTATTGAAACCGGACTTTGCTTTCATTATTTCCATAGAGATCCTTTTCCCTAGCAAATCTATGATCTCTATGGCCAACGACTCGTCTTTAAGGGTTTCCAGATTGATTGTATATTTTGATTTGGTCGGATTTGGAAAACCATCAAGACTGAAGTTGTTAGTAGATTGATCAAATCTTATACTGCGTATTGCAGTATATTTTATCGATCCATCAACATCAATCGTCTCCATTTTATAAAATACTTTCCGTGTACCTGATGGTAGGATATCATCAAATGAATAACTTTTCGACTTTTCTGTATTTCCTGCTCCAGCCTGGATATTGATTATTTGCCAATTTTCAGGTGTTTCAATGCTGCGTTTTATTTGAAAATTAAGGATACTAAATTCAGATGCAGTACTCCAGTACACTCTTGATGTTTGATTTTTAATTTTTTTTACATTGAAGTCAATCAAATTAATAGGAAGATAATTATAAGCCTTTTGGTTATCGTTATTGGTATTACCTCCTGTCTGAGTAATTGAACAATCCGGAATCGCCGGCGAAGTTGGACCAGTTGCATATGAAGGCACAGATAAGGAAACCAACACACCATTTCCTCCTTGCCCAAAATTCTGGCTGGATGAGGTGCCGATGCCATAAATAATAGCGACGGTTATAACGCTTGCTCCACTGCTAATGCCGCCACCAGAAAAACCAGCCCCCGGAATATCAGCGATCTGAGTACCTACAAACGAATTACTACCACTATTGTATACCCAGCTAAAATACGGAACGTGTCCACCAGAAAGATCAGTTAATGGGTTTCCGCTGTTCGGAACTACAGTGTCCTGGGACATTTTAATGGTGATAGTCAATGGACCTCTGCTTACCGGCATACTACATACACCGAGATTCCCAAAAACAAATGAATACACGTCGTGCTGTCCGACAGTCTTATAAGGTTTTATATTAAATCCCAGATTACTTAAAAATGGATCAAATGCTTTTTGACTATAACTAGTACAAGCAAAAAGAATGCACAAACAAGATATTGTAATCTTTTGAAAAGAACTCAAATACATCGTCAAATATAAAATATATTAATCTATCTTAAAATTTACTTACTCGCTTACTTTTATGGTATTCAAAATAAATTGTTTATCGTCAAACGAAGCATGAATGTAAAAGGTGCCGGCCGCAAATCTATTCAGGTCAATTAATTTATTGGTATAGCCTTTGGATAAGTTATATTTGTCATTATAAACCATCCTTCCCAGGATATCATAAATATGAAGAGAAACGATACCGTCTTTACTTGAATTTTGGCCTAAGATAAAGGTCCCTTTAAATGGATTGGGGAATGATGTAATCGTAAAAACTTCATTCGAATTAATGGAAACTTTTCGGGCAGGGGTATAATAAAACAAACCACCAGTCTCGATTGACTTGATCCGATAATAAAACTTTGTATTTGAAATTTCTTTTACATCATCCACAAAGTTATAGGCTGCTTGGTTCACAGGGGATTTAATACCTGAAACATCACCAATTTTATTCCATATTTTAGCAATCTCATCGTATCGTTCTACATCAAATTGTGCGGTGTTTTGTTCACGCAAAACCTTCCAATTCAAATTAATTTTCTTATTGCCAATAGCTTTTGCATCAAAATCTATAAACTCAAGCGGAAGTTTCGTAACCGTGTAGACATAACCGCCAACGTCATCATTTCCACTAGGTTGATTAATGTTGGTTGGATGAATTGGTGGTTCAATATTAGCAACTAACCCATTTTTACCGTTATTACCATAACAATTGGGAGTACCATTACAGGGTGAAGTAACAGCAACCGTTGATATTTTAATATGTTTTACCGGTACAATAATGGTTCCTGATTCACTTATACCAATTGTTGCATTTTGAACACCCTTCAACGAGCCATCAAACGAATCATAAGTCCAGGTAAATTTTGAAGCAATAGTACCTGTCGGAGTGCCTGGGCTTGTATTTATGTCTGAATCCGTGCCTAATAATGTATAGATGGTATTAGGGCTTATTCGAATGATTAATTTACAGGATTCATCACTACCAGAACATTCAATCCAGTGTACCATTGCGGTTGGCCCATTATTTCCAACCGTAAAAGTTGCAGTACCAGTAGTATTAACTGGCCCATATGGGCTTGCAGGGGAAAATGATAAACTCGTTATATAAGGATCATACAACGGTAACTGTCCGAATAAAGAATTGCAAACAACAAAGGCAAGAAAAATGAAAATAATTTTTTTCATAATATTTTATATCAACTGGTTTATTAAATAATTTAATCTGTAATAAAATCTACTCTCTCGTCATCTACGTTATTCAAGAAATTAGTTTCACCACCAGATCCATTTACTACAATACAATTAAAGAACATCTGGCCAGTTTCTCCCTCTGAGAAAAATGTTCCAGTAAATCCAAAATTCATTACACCATAGGGAGGGAAAGTGCCATAATATGTAAACTCCCAAAATGCAGGATTGGAATTACCAAATGTCCATGCTGAGTTCAGCAGCGTAGTACTTCCTAGGGATGTCAATGTAGGTACATAAGTAAAGGTTAACTTACTTGTCCGTGGTATTCTCACTACAATAGGCGATCCATCTGTAGGCATATTAGACACTTCTGCTACCCGCACAATCAACCGCACTGCTCTACTATAACCAGTCGATGCATCTACCGTAAATGAAGTTGGTAATATAAAGATGGTCGGTTGCAAATCAGGAATTAAATGGAAACCTGCATCCACCGTACTGTCCGTCTGTCCGCTTATCAGAGTATAATTACCTGTAACACCACTTACCGGATCACTATCTTTATCATCTGCACCAACATTCGGCGTGGTTGCGATATATCCGGAAGGTGTACCAAATGTTACTTTATAGGTACCTGGTTTTAGACCACTAAATAAATATTTTCCGTTTGCATCTGTAGAGCCTGGTGTAGTTGCTGATGTAGTCACATTAGTCAAGGTAACTGTTACACCGCTGATGCCCGGCTCACCCGCATCCTGATCTCCGTCAGCATTTAAATCGTTCCAAACAAAATTACCAAGGGCTG
>JBDTUE010000392.1:0-3769 GCA_040007895.1 Saprospiraceae bacterium
GGATAATTTGGGTACGAACACAGAAGATATCCTTTCACATTTGTATCATTTCCAATCCGTCCTTTTTCATCCACCACCAGTGTCTTCGCCGGAGCTTGTTTTTTCTCCACCCAGGATATCAGTATGTCAATATTATCATTCTGGTTTGGTGCTGAAATATTTTTGAGCTCAACAGGTTTCTCTTCTCCATTCACGTTGTAGCTTCTTCCTGATAAGCCATGCCCGCCTTGTGGTACAACAAATAGTCGCGCAAACTCATCAATTTTTTTCTGTCCCATCTTATTTATCAACGATTGATAGTAATCGAGTTGCGCACCATCGGATGCAAGATTGTCCATGGTGCCGATGGTGATGATTATTTTTCCTCCTCTTTTATAGAATGCCGATAGATCAGGATTGGTTGCATCAAGCCACTTGGATATTTCCTCTCTGCGTTTATTTAGCGGACCACCCTCAACATAGTCGAGCGGGTTGGCTTTAAGATCCCGCATCAGAAATCCTGTAACACCTACAACTCCTAAGTGAGTATGAAGAGGAGCCCCTTCAGCTGCACCTTCCTGGCCTTTATAACGCGTAGCCGTAATCATTCCAAAATCACTCGGCACGATATTCGGAAGCCACATTCCAAACGACTTGACTCCGTTTGCGAGGGGAGTTTTGAAATGATAAGGACTGTAAACCAATTCAAGTGTTTTTATCTGTCCATCGGTAAGTTTAGCATTGGCAGATGTATCACCGGGATTAATGTCTACACCTTTGGGAGATCTAAGGGCTGCCCATGGATCCTTTGGTCCTATTCCATCCTTAATGTTGAATATTGCCCGAGCAGCCATATAGTTATTAATTATTCCATCCGAAATACCATCAAGCAGATCAGTTTGTCTTAAGAATTCGGCGGTTATAGTTTTAATTTTTGAAGGAGTCACCCAATTTGTAATAGGTTTTTCCTGTATACGAATAAGTTCAGGGGCAAGCATCAGTGTCGAAAAGTTGACAATCGGAACATTGGAGATGACACCATCATAATCGCCAGGATACCGTTGTACCACCGTTAATGCTTCTCGACCTCCTTGTGAATTTCCAACATAATAGTTATAAGCGGGGCGTTTGCCATAAATTCTTTCTATAATGATAATGGCTGCATCGTGCGTCTTTTTCATTTGCATGTATGCCAGATTGCGCATGGCCTCATCATTCATTGACCATTCGTCACCCGTAGTTGGCCCTGTTGCCAATGGCGTGATTGGCACTCCGCCGCGTGGTCCTGCGCCGGAAACCTGGTGACCTCCATCGCTGCCATAAATAGCAATCCCTTTACTTAATATGGTGTTGGTGTTCATTCCTGTTCCTACCAAAAGCATACCATTGTTTCCGCCTCCTCCCTGCTGCATACTACGCAGTGTCCATCTTGCCGGGAGCAATACTCTGAAATTAATGGGCCAGCCATTAGGGTCAACAGGCATAATTGAACCTTCTACGATACCGTGTGCAGGTGTTGCTCCCGTGGAATCTACCCACCTTACCGGATAAAGTATTACGGAACTTACAGGTTCTCCAATGGATGACGAAGGAATTGATGTTCCTGTTTTTTCCATATCTGCCTGAGTAATGATAATGTGTGGCGCGGGCAATTGTCCAAACAATAATGTTCCCCCCAAATTCAAGGCAAGCACTAATGTGACGAGTTTAGCTATTCTTTGCATATCAAAAGTTTATTATGGTGTTTTACGTAAGACTTTATAACGACGAATGACTTCACCATCGATGTATTATTTTTCAATCTTGTAAAACAAGTTTTTTTCTTGAATTTGAATTTGGGTTTGAATTTGGATTTGAATTTTATTACTTAATTGAAAGTGCCTGGAAAATTCAAGTTCAAATTCAAAAGGGCTAGTTCCACACTTTCTCCGCCACTTTCACTACCAATTCCAGTTTCCTCCATTGATCATCTTCACTCAAATCATTTCCATGATGAGTACTTGAAAATCCGCACTGCGGACTTATACATAAATTTTCTATGGGCATATATGCTGCAGCTTCATCTATTCTGAAACATACATCATCTATTTTTTCCAATTCTTTATTCTTGGATGAAATAAGGCCCAGGACAACCATTTTATCTTTTGGTACAAAACGCAATGGAGCAAAATCACCGGATCGTTCATCATCGTATTCGAGGAAATAGGCATTGACATTAATCTCATTAAACAATACTTCTGCTACCGGTTCATATCCGCCTTCTGCAAACCAGGTACTGCGATAATTACCTCTGCATAAATGAATACCTACTGTCAAATCATCCGGTCTTCCATTGATTACATCATTGATCAACGAAGCATATGTCCTGGGTAAAAGATTGATGTCTTCTCCGCGGAGTATCGCAGCTTCCCGCATTTTGGGATCACATAAATAAGCAAGATTGGTATCATCCAGTTGAAGGTATCGCAGTCCGGCCCGGTATAGATGATCTATTTCTTCTTTATAAGCAACAGCTAAATCGTGAAAAAACACATCGAGATCGGGATAAGAAGTGATATCAATGGATTGACGTCCTCCACGAAAATGAACCATCGTCGGTGAAGGAATAGAGACTTTAGGAGTTTGAGTAACTACAGATTGCAAATATTTAAAATCATCGACTTGAATGTCTTTGATATGTTGGAGTTTGCCGGTTACACTAAGCTTAGGTGGAGTGAATCCATCCGTAGCTACTTTAGCATGAGGATTTGCTTCAATACCACCGGTGACGGTAACACCTGCCAGTTCTTTTAAAAAATCAAGATGGAAATAGTCTCTCCTGAATTCACCATCAGTAATAGATTTCATTCCAACGGATTCTAATTTTTTTACTGTTTCAGCTATGCCCTGATCTTCTATTGAACGCAATTCTTCTGCGGTTAGACGTCCCGCTTTCCATAATAGCCTGTTTTCTTTTACTGCTGCAGTCCGAAGTAGACTACCTACATGATCGGCACGGAACGGAAGTTTTTTCATTTGCAATGTTTTAAATGATGATGCGTGAAGGATTATTGGTTTGATCGAAAAGTTTATCAATGAGGTGAGCTCTTTGCTGGATGATAGCCTGTTGATTTAATGAACCTTTGTCAGTGATTTCACCGGATTCAATAGATGGTGGATCTAAAGCTATGACAGCATACTGGATGATGGTTGAACTACCTTTGCCATTTTTATTAAATTCTATCAGGACCCTTTCTAAATAATCAGTAATAACTGGATGATTGTGAATATGCAATGAATCAGTAGTATGAACATCTTCCGGTATTAAACCTTTACAAGCTTTCGTATTTAAAAATAAGATAGCTCCGATATATGCTTTATTCAAACCTGCAAGTACCACATCTTGTATAACCGGTGCACACGAAACAACGAGTTTAGATCTTAATATTCCGACATTCACCCAGGTACCGGTATTTAATTTAAAGTCTTCAGCAATCCTGCCGTCGAAAACAAGCCCCTGGTCAGGATCATCTTCATTTAAAAATTGTACCGCATCACCGGTTTTGTAATAGCCTTCTTCATCCAATGAGTTTTGGGTGGCCGCTTCATTTCGCCAATATCCCGGTGTTATATTGGGACCTTTATATCGTATTTCTTTTTTAGCACCGACCGGACTTAGTTTGATATGTAATCCGGCAACGGGTATTCCCAATAATCCGGAAAAACTATCAACTCTGTTTGCAAAGAGTGCAGAGGGTCCGGACTCCGTACATCCTAAGCCTGTAATGATAGGAATTTTATGACCAATCGT
>JBDTUE010000393.1:0-3763 GCA_040007895.1 Saprospiraceae bacterium
ATCACGACATTACTTTGACCTGGCCTTGTGATCAGACCAAAAACTTCATCATCAAATAAACTGATGGCTACGATCGAAGATTCATTGCCTTTTACTTTTCCTTTATAAAATCTTCCCGGGGTATAAGCCAAATTCCTTTGTTTGTCTGAGCTTAATACAAAATCTTCGCTCAATACTTTATTTTCAATAAGTTCTACTTCGAGATCTCCATCGATAGAAGGTATAATAAGGTTTAATACGGCGGGTTTTTCAATTTTAATCTTCTGGTAGAAGGATGGATCATACGTAAAAATGCGCACGTCCTTATTTGACCTCAGGGACTTCCAGGCAAATTCCTGAGCCTGGTCGATAGTGAATAATGGTATCGGATTGCCAGGTACCAGCTTATTTGTTTTAGCCCAAAGGCCACTCATAACCAAAGTGATTATCCACATGGTCATCAGCCACTTTTTCTTTTCATTTTCTACACCTAAACCCGCCATCAAAAAATGATTTATAAGTTGATTAATTATTTATCTGATTTGATTTTTCAGCTTTCATTTGAGGAAAGAATAATACCTCCTGAATAGAAACCTGATTTGTCATAAGCATTACCAGCCTGTCGATACCAATTCCTAATCCCGATGTGGGTGGCATGCCATATTCCAATGCTCTTAAAAAGTCTTCATCTAATGCCATTGCCTCCTCATCACCACGATTGGAAAGCAAAAGCTGCTGTTCGAACCGGTCCCGCTGATCGATAGGATCATTGAGCTCGGAGTATGCATTCGCAATTTCTTTTCCACATACAAAAAGTTCAAAACGTTCTACACAACCTTCTTTTGTCCTGTGTTTTTTTGCGAGTGGAGTCATCTCCAGCGGGTGATCAATGATATAGGTTGGTTGTAATAAATGATGTTCTACTTTAGCACTGAAGATTACATCGGTCAGTTTACCTATGCCCATAGTGGCATCTACGGCTATATGCCAGGAAGCACATAATGCTCTCAAAGCTTTTTCATCCAGCCCTGAAATATCAGTACCGGTATACTCTTTGATGGAGTCATGCATACTGAGCCTGCGATATGGACCTTTAAATTGAAGTATGGATTCTCCGAAAGGAACTTCAGTACTTCCATGCACCGTAGTGGCCAATTCGGCAATCAATTCTTCTACCATGGACATCATCCAGTTATAGTCCTTGTAGGCTACATAAATTTCCATACTGGTAAATTCCGGATTGTGTGTACGATCCATTCCTTCATTCCGGAACATTTTACCTATTTCATATACACCATCAAATCCGCCTACGATCAGTCTTTTGAGATAGAGTTCATTGGCTATGCGCAGATACAAAGGCATATCCAGCGTATTATGATGGGTGCGGAAAGGTCTCGCTGCAGCTCCTCCATGGATGCTTTGCAGGATAGGTGTTTCCACTTCTATCCATCCTTTAGCATCAAAAAAATTGCGCATAGCACTGACCAGTCTTGATCTTTTAATAAAAATTTCTTTTACCTGGCTATTGACTAAAAGATCCACATAGCGCATTCGATAACGCAATTCAGGATCAGAAAATGCATCATGCACCTGACCTTCAGCATCCGTTTTTACTACCGGTAATACTTTAAGCGATTTGGATAAGAGAGATAAAGATTTTACATGAATAGTGATTTCACCCATCTTGGTGCGGAATACAAATCCAGTGACACCAATAAAATCACCAAGATCTAACCATTTATTAAAGAGAATTTCATACGCTTCACCTAATTCATCTTTTTTGAGATATAGCTGGATGCGGCCATGACTGTCCATCAATTCAGCAAATGAGGCTTTGCCCATACTCCTTTTCATCATCAATCTGCCGGCGATGGAAACCTCCTGAAGATTTTCGGGATGTGTGTCGAAACTCTGATGTATCGTAGTGGATGTCGTGTTGATCAAAAAAGATGCAGCTGGATAAGGGTCGATCCCGGCTAGCTTTATATCAGCTAATGTATGTCTACGGACTATCTCTTGTTCACTAAGATCTTGATACATGTAGTTGTTTTGGTACACAAATGTATAAAATTGGTTCTGAAATAATTACATCTGGACGCAATGTTAATTAACTTATATTTTTTAATGCAAAAAGTGGCCCGGTTTAAGGTTTTTTTTAAGCAAAAAAACTTGGTGGTTTGGCTTACTTTATATATATCTAGCTACAAAAAATAATCAAAAATGGTTTTTGGGGTTCCCGGGGCAGGATTTTTATTCAAAATCAAAGGTCTGACTAAGCCTCAGGGTATATATTTCTTTCACTAAAAAACGTTATGCTAGGGGTTAAATAAAGAATTGGTGTAATATGTATAATTTTGGCCGCTGTTAAATTTCATGAGGAGAGTTTTTATTTTTTATTTGATGCTGCTTTGCCTCATGAAGGGTGAAGGGTTATGGGGTCAGTGTGCTACCAAACCAAGAGTTGTTAGGATTCAAGCCCAATCTTGTGGAACTACGGAGAAGCAAAATGAATTTTACCAATTTATTACAAGAGATTCTAGTTATGATTTAGTGAATAATGTCACTTCGATTAGCTCCGGTGGGAATCCGATCACTAATAGTTTTGGCCCACCGACAATTGCCTTTCTTAACGCATTAAACGCTAAAATTAAAAGTTGCAGTTCTCTCCCATTATTTTTAGATCCCTATTCTTCTCCATATAATGGGGTGGTCCCCCCTAATAGTGTGGTTTTAGCTTTTATAGATCAGAATCCTATTGCGGATGCAATACGTGTTAATTTAGATACCTTATGCGGTAAGTCAAAAATATTTATAATAAAAGGAGTTGGAAGTAATAGTTCACCTATGTTTATCAATAAGGCAAGTTGTGCTGTTAATTGTTTGAGGGATATAAATATAAACTTTGGAAGTTGTAGTTATACATTGAAATATGATGGAAATCAATTGCAGGATGTTGCTGGTGCTTATGTGTTAGTAAACCCTGACAACTCGTTAGTCTATTTAGCTAACGATGGTTGTACACCATATAATTTGCCGTGTGTAAAACCTAAGTTTATAGCTCCAAATTTATCTCCTCTAACTTGTGGTTCAGTAGGGTATCAGTTGCCTATTATGTCAGATATTAATACAGGGAACGCTAAATATTATACTAAACCAGGTCGAAAAGGGACAGCGTATTCTGAAGGTACTATTTTGTATGACTCAATTACATTGTATGCAAATGATTTTACTAGATGCGATTCAAGTGGAACTACAATTGAAAAAACTTACTTTGTCAACCTTAAGCCTGGCCCTAATATTGATATTTCATTAGCTCGAACGGATACGGCATGCGGTTATTTTGTCCTACCTAAAATAATTCTTACTAACCCTTCCGGAAATCAAAAATATTGGAGTGATAGCTTAGGAACTTTACTCCCATCTTTCAAAGAAGGTGATACAATAAAATCAAGTGTGACACTGTATGCATATGATAATAATTTTGGTTGCCCTGATTCAAGGAAGTTTTCTATTAAATTCCTTTCTGCTCCGGAAATCAAAAACATACCTGATACCCTTGTCCCATGTGGAAAAGCATTTTTGTTGCCTGTAATTACCGGCTCCAATCTTAATTCAGCAGGTTATTATACAGCATCTAATAAAGGAGGAATGGCACCTGCTTTCGGATCTCCGATACTCTCAAAAACCACACTATACCTATATGATCAATTTAGTCATTGTATAGATGAAGATACATTGACAATAAGCCTGGCTCCAACTATAATTCTGCCAAAGGATACGTTCA
>JBDTUE010000394.1:0-3754 GCA_040007895.1 Saprospiraceae bacterium
TTTATTGAGGAAACAGCCCGTAAATACGAAGTTGAACTTTTCATAACAGCAAAAGGACAAGGTATTGCACATGACTGGAACTTCAGTCTGAACAAGGCTAAAACCAAATATGTAACTCTGGCTCATCAGGATGATCTATACCATATTGCGTATTCATCGAGCTGTTTTCGGGCCAGCGAAAAATATAAGGACACATTAATTTGTTTCACCGGTTACGATGAAGTAATTGATGACATCAAAAGAACACGAACACTACTATTGAGGGTAAAAAGATTGATGCTCACCTCTGCTATGCCATTTACCAATTACATTCATAATAAAATCAGGAAGAATTTACTTCTGGTCGCAGGATGCCCTATCGCCGCTCCGAGTGTAATGTATAATCTGGAACGTTTAAAGGATTTCCAATTTTCCACCGAATATTCAATCAACATGGATTGGGATGCCTGGTGTAGATTAGCCAATATGGTAGGAAAATTCGTTTATGTAAAAAAAGCACTCTTAACGCACCGAATACATGCTGATTCCACTACTACAGCCGGGTTAAAGGCTAATATCCGACAAGATGAGGATTTGAAAATATTCAAACGTTTTTGGCCCGATCTTCTTGCAAACCAGTTAGCTAAGATTTATGCAAGAAGCTACAAATCAAATATTGAGAAAGACTGATTAATCCGAGCCATGAATTCAAAATTTCTTTCCATTGTAAAATATATTGTTCTGCTTCTTGTTGCATTTGCTTTGCTTGCTTTGGCATTTGAAGGGGTAAGTGTCAATGCGATCCTGAAGGAAATGCTGCAGGCAAAATTATCCTGGTTAATTCTTGCCATCATTATCAGTCTCGTCGGATTTGTCAGTCGTGCAATTCGCTGGAAGCTACTGATTGAATCATTAGGCTATACGCCTTCATTAAAAAATACAATTTCTTCTCTGATGGTCGGATATTTTGCAAATCTGGCTTTGCCCAGGCTTGGCGAGGTGACACGATGCGGATCATTGGGCAAATCTGAGTCTATTCCATTCAGTAGTTTGCTGGGTACAGTCATCGTGGAACGGGTCATTGATGTCCTCAGTTTGCTTATCTTATTATTCCTTTCATCAATCCTGGAAATAGATCGGTTAGGAAATTTTTTAAATGACACTATCCTTCAACCACTTGGGGCAAAGTTTCAAAATGTCATATCATCACCGAAGACAATAGCTATTTTAACTATTCTTTTCGTCGCGATACTTATGACGATTTTCATCATCATCAGACGATCCAAACAAAATAAAGCAGAATCAAAATTAATTCATTTGATCAAAGGTCTTTGGAGTGGATTGCAATCTGTGACAAAACTTAAACGACCCTGGCTCTTTATTTTTCATTCTGTATTCATTTGGTTTCTTGCTTTCCTGGGAATGTATGTCAGCTTTCAGGCTTTGCCGGCAACAAGCGATTTGGACATGACTGCCGCTTTATTTATCCTTGTCATCAGTGGATTGGGTATGGCTGCACCAGTGCAGGGTGGAATCGGAGCATTTCATTTATTGGTTTCGCAGGGATTAATCTTATATGGGTTGTCGCAACAGGACGGCCTTGCATTTGCAACATTGGTACATACACTTTCATTGATTTTGGTAGTCGTATGCGGAATAACTTCGTTAATACTTTTGTTTTCAGCTAATAAAAAACGTTTAACTCAAAGTAATCTTCAACAATAGCCCATATCTAAAACTGTGAAGGTTTAAATGGGTATATTAGTTATCCAATTCAGAATAAGACATTTTCAAACTATGTTTTCATTACAATTCCAGGAAATAATCCGAAAGCCCATCATAGGCATAAGTGGTCTGATGCACAAAACAGGTGCTGCAAAAGTCTGGATGAGATTTACATCTGCAACACAGCGATTTATCATTTGGCGTTCCCCATTCATGCAATCGTTAAAGGCCACTCATTTCATTGACATCGGAGCGAACACAGGTGAATTTGCGCTCATAGCACGAGCGGCATTCCCTCTTGCGAAAATTATTTCTTTCGAACCGCAGCCGATTGCATTTGATGCGCTGAATAAAGTGATGAAAAAAGACAAAAACTTTCAGTCCTACATGGTCGCCTTAGGGGAGAAAGAAACAAAAGCTGTCATGTATATTTCCCCTTTCAGTCCATCAAGTTCATTTTTAAATAAATCTGATGATGCACATCCTGAAGAAATGCAATTGCAAACACTGGACCATTACGAAAATTTAATAACCGCTACGGATACGACAATTGTGAAAATAGATGTAGAAGGATATGAGTTGTCTATTCTCAAAGGAGCAGAATCATTTCTAAAAAAGACAGACTGGATCTACATGGAATGCAGGTGCACGGAAACGATAGGCTGCAGTTTTGACGAGTTGTATGCGTTCCTTCTTCGTCGAGGCTGGGAATATCATGGCGCATATGATTCCGCTTTCTCGACTGATGGCAGACTTATGTATTTTGATGCTTTATTCCGAAATCCAAAAAAAATTGTGCTATAGATGTTTCGGGATCAGTCATAGAAAGTTCAATGAAAATTACAATCATCACTCCGGTATATAATGGTGAGACGACAATACACACTTGTATTGAAAGTGTATTGAACCAAACCTATGACAATGTCGAATATATTATCATGGATGCGGTCTCAAAAGACAAAACAATACCCATCATCCAGGCTTATCCTCAGGAAAAAATAAAACTGATTTCCGAAAAAGATCTCGGACTCTATGATGCTATCAATAAAGGGATAGAAATCGCGACAGGTGATATTATATGTTTTTTATGTGCTGATGATATGTATGCTGGCAGGGATGTGCTCAAAAAAATAGCGGAGACCTTTCAATCTGATCAGACCATTGATGTTATTTATTCTGACATCGTCTATGTGAATAGAAAGAATATATCCAAAATCGAACGATACTGGAAATCTTCTGTTTTTTTACCCGGTTTATATCGTAAAGGATGGCTTCCACCAAATACGTCCTTTTTCATCAAAAAGGATTCATTAGCCTCGCATGAGAAGTTCAATATCAATTTTAAATACGCAGCGGATTATGAACTCAATTACAGGCTATTGGAAAAATACAGATTAAAATCAGTCTATCTTCCGGAAATATTAGTGAAGATGAGAAGTGGAGGGATAAGTAATTCAGGTTTTAAAAATATTTATAAAAGTCTTAAAGATTGCTATGATGTCCTGATCTATCACAAGGTCAGACATCCGTACATCTATATTTTCAATACCCTTTTCTACAGGTTAAAGCAAATTTATATCCCGTCAAAAATAAAAAATATAACTTTCTAATTCCATTGCTCAATCAATCCAATACCGGATGATGTCATCTTTCACATCCATCTTGTATTTACCATTTTTACGATGGATATACGCTGTTAATTGATTGACTTCCGGATAATCATTTTTACCTGTAAATAATCTTGCGTCATCTATTAATATGATGTGATCATTCCGGTTGATACTATTGAAAATGGCATCAATCTCTTCATATACTGGACATTTTTTACTGCCCTTTGCAGTTACTCCTGACGAATAATGGCCGTCAAGCCAGAAAATAACAGGCTCATCTATGTCATCAAGTATTTCCTTCAACTTCTCACCACTATCACCCGATACAATGGTGACATTATTGTCATTTATAAACCTTCTTTTTGCTTTCTTAAATAATAAATGACCCAGTTCGATTGAAACAATTTTTTTGAACATTTTCTTTTGAGACTCCACCATAT
>JBDTUE010000395.1:0-3735 GCA_040007895.1 Saprospiraceae bacterium
TGAGTGCTATTAAAAAATGAAATCAAATATTCTTTATATTAAAACTTTGGAAAATATCCTGACAACACTACTTGGTTCAAACACACTTTTATAGACCTACGTTGTTTAAAAAGAATCACATGGTTAACAAGGTAGGTCTGTTTCCATGACAAAAGGCAAGGTCAATTACCATCTTCTGGCCAATATTGTTTCAATTTATTCCTGACATACAATACACTTCGTTCTAATTGATCCATGCCATCCACTCCATCTTCAATACTAACCCAACCATTAAATCCGACCCGTTTTAATTCTGTAAATATTGCATCATAATCATTAAGTCCTTTACCGATCTCACCATGACTTAATCGTTTAGCATAACCAAGCGCACCGCCTTCTTCATTTTTTAGATCCTCTATAGTTCCGGATTTAAGATAGCGATCGCTGGCATGCATAGTAACTACACGATTTGAAATTTTATACAATAAGTCCAATGGATCTTCTCCTGCCAGGTACGTATTGCTTGGATCATAGTTTATACCAAAATTTGAATGATGGATTTTATCGACAAGTTTACAGAATACATTCATTTTTTGTGCAAACTCCGGATAAGTCCAGAAATCATCTTTATAATGATTCTCGAGGATCAACGTAATTCCGTGATCTTTTGCATAGGGTATGCAAGCTTCAATACAATCTGCTGCTAATTCTATTCCCTGTTCATCCGTAAGCTCTGGTCTTCTCTGCCCGGACAATACTCTGCAAAATGAACCACCTAAAGCATACGTCATATCGATCCAAACTTTTTGTTTGTCGATTTCATTCGATCTAAAACTTTTGTCCGGATGAGTAAAATCCGGCGAACAACACATCATCGGGATTACTTTTCCGTGTGATTCGACTTGGTGACGGAATTTTATCCAATTGTTTTTATCCTGCATTTCTATAAATCCAGCATACCATTCCATTCCATCGATATCTAAAGCTGCAGCAAGTTCGATCCATTCGGAGACCTTCATAGTCCCATCCTTACAAAGAGCTTGCATAAAAGCTTTTGGGAATACAGCTAATTTGGGCATACGAACAGAATTTAAGTTTTAGTCTTTGGTGGAGGTATGGTCGTTGAATCTTTTGGAGGATTTCTTCCGATAAACGGGTGCTGTTCGAGATCTACTACTTGCCCGCTGATGGGACCACTTTCATCTGCAAGCCAATAAATTGCTGCAGCAGCAATTTCAGAAGGTTTTAAAATGCGTCCCGATGGCGCATAAACAGATGGAATATCTTTATACCAATCATCACTCAAACCATGATCCCTCTTGCGTTGAATTTCTGTTTCAGTGAGTACCCATCCGGGATTGATTTGATTCACACGTACACCATGATCCCGGTGCAAACTATCGCCCAGGTTTCGTGTTAATGTCATCAATGCTCCTTTTGAAACACTATAAGCCATTAAATTGGGCTCACCGCTATATGCATTTACAGAACCGATATTAAGTACACATCCTTTGGATTGAATCAAATAGGGTAGTGCAGCCTGAATCAGACTATACGGCACCAGTGTATTTACTTCTAAAACCTGACGGAATAAAACAAGATCAGTAGTATGGATATCTGATGAAATTACTTTAGCTGCATTATTTACAATAGCATCTAATTTTCCAAATCTTTTTATGGCAAGATCTATTAATCTCGCAGGAGTTCCTTCGTTAGTAAGGTCCTCAATATGTAGAGCTGCCCTCTCTTTCGGCAATGAATTAATTACTTCATTCCCCCAGGATGCTTCAAGTCCATGTATGATTACGTTTGCACCTTCTTCCACACATCTCAATGCAATAGCTTTACCAATACCGGTAGTACTTCCTGTAATGATAATAACCTTGTTTTGTAATCGCATAATGACTAGACCGGTTTCAATACACTTTTGACAATTTCACGATGATGCATTTTTTCAAAAGCTTCATGCCAATCGGTTATTGGCCAGATACCTCCTATAATTGGTTTTACATCTAATGCGCCGCTGGCAAGTAATGCAATGGCTCTTTCCCATATTGGCCAATTATGGCTAAAGCTTCCTTGTAAAGTCACATTTTTTTGAACCAATGGATCTAATGAAAAATTTTGTGGGGTTGGTCCCCAACCAACTTTTGTGATATGCCCTTTTGGTCTCACAAGTTGTAAGGCTAATTTTAAAGTTTCGCTTATTCCGGCTGCATCAATTATACAATTAGCTCCAAGTCCATCTCTCTGATTAGCCCATTCAATAGCGGCATCTCCAATTAGCACATCACATTTATAATTTTCTTTTGCGATCTTAAGACGGTGAACATCACTCTCCAATCCTATAACTGCCACTTCAGCACCACATAATTTTGCCATTGCAGCACATAATATTCCTATAGTACCCGGACCAATGACCATAACGCGATCGCCTGGTTTTATTCTTGAATTTTCAACTACTGCGTTGAATGCTACGCAACAGGGTTCGGTAAGGCAAGCTTGTTCGAAACTTAATTGATCTGGTACCAGGTGAAGGCATCGGGCAGGTACTCTTACGTGTTTAGTCATTGCGCCATTCACTCCATATCCAAATCCCTTACGCGTTGGATCAAGATTGTATAAACCAATTTTAGACATTGGATTAGATTCATCGATGATAGCAGCAGTTTCACTTACTACACGATCACCTTCTTTCCAGTCTTTTACTTTTTTACCAAGTTTGACGATATGTCCGCCAAATTCATGTCCCAACACAATCGGATAATTCACTGGCCAGCTATGATCTGCAGTCCATTGATGGAGATCACTGCCGCATACTCCCACATTGACGACTTCCAACAGAATATCGTCATCACCAATATCCGGTTGATCGATCTCACGTATTTCCACGGATCCTTTTTGTGGAGCATAATTGACTACAGCAGCTGATTTCATAAAAATTAAATTTTTAGCATTCGTCGTGTAATATTATTATTAAAGTTGATAAGCATGTATTTTTTCACAAATCAATCTCAGGGAAGATTCAAGATCTCCATCTGCAGTTTTGAACGCATCCGCATCTATGGTAAGTGGAGCGCCTAATACTACTAATGGTGCACCATAAGCAGGGCATTGAATAGCTTGTTCGAGTGTCAATCCACCTACAGCCTGAACAGGAATCTTAACTGCCTTTACTATCTCTCTGAGTTGATCTAAAGGGTTAGGCATTCTCCGGCCTTGTGCGGCAATACCTCTTCGTTCGTCATATCCAATATGATGTACTATATAATCGCAACCTAAATCTTCTAACATTTTTGCTCCATCGATCATATCGGGACAACCAAGATTATCTCCCATAATTTTTATTCCAAAATCAAGTCCTGCTTTGACCACACATTTGATAGTCTCCGGATGAGCACGAGCCATGACGACTACATGTGTGGCTCCGGCTTTAGCCATCATTTCAGCTTCGAGGTAACCTCCATCCATCGTTTTGAGATCAGCTACAATAGGAATAGCCGGAAATAACTCTCTCAATTTCTTTACCCCATGCAATCCTTCTGCAAGGATAAAAGGTGTTCCAGCTTCCAGCCAGTCTACTCCGGCCCGCAACGCCATAGCAGCAGTATCAATTGCTTCCTGCAGATCAATGATATCCAGTGAAATTTGAACTATTGGTTTCATTGTTAAGTTATTTCGGATTTCGGGATGCAGTAATGTCGGAATTCGGATATCGGATTTCGGGAATTTTCATTCGTATTTCATTTCTTCATT
>JBDTUE010000396.1:0-3734 GCA_040007895.1 Saprospiraceae bacterium
GGCAACCCACCTTATACCATTAAACTCAAAGAAAATGGGATCGTTACCAAGGAAGTTTTATTTCCGAATGATGATTCTATTTTGTCTTTTAAATATTTTAATGATCCGTTGGTCCCTAAAGAGTTTTTTATTTATGATGCTTGTGGGGATTCAGCTTCTCAGAAGTTTCTAGGTTCACAGGGGAAAGTCCAATTATTAGTTGAAAAAGCGTGTGATCAAACCTATTCAGTTCGTTCAACACTAAATAATTCAAATTTTGATCAACCAATCAAAGGATTTAATTATACCTGGTATCAAAATGATAAAATAGTAAGTGATTCTTTTAATGTTAAACTGAGCCAATTTGATCCCAGTGACAGGCTCAGGATGGTAATGCAATCCGGTGATTGTATTGTCGAAGCGGATGAAGTCATTTCTATTGATACAACAGTGACTACATTAAACATCGAATTAAGATCTGTTAAACAAGTTTTTTGTGGTGCGGTCAGCGTAGTTTTAAATACAGTAATCAACTCTAGTGGACCTTTTGTCCTTGATTGGAATACAGGAGCTACGACTGATTCAATACTGGTAAAAGATTCCGGTGTATATACGGTGATTATACAAAATTACCAGGGTTGTGCAGATACTGCATCTATTCAAATTCTGCAATCGAACCCTGTTTTCACGAATACATTGGTTACTCAAAATCTTTGTTTCGCCGAAGCGAATGGCAAATTAGATCTGTCGGTGAGTGGAGGACTGTCGCCTTATACATTTATTTGGAATGACAGATCTGGTGACGAAGACAGGACGGGTCTTCCCAATGGTAATTATTCCGTTCGTGTGGTGGATTCAGTGGGTTGTGAGATAAGCGCTGTTTTTAATATCAATAGCCCTCCTCCCTTATTGTTGACATTGAGTGCTCACGCGGCTGATTGTATACCGGCTCATAATGGCAAGGTGATTGCAAGTGCCTCAGGAGGTATTCCTCCGTACCGGTATGAATGGAATAATGGATTGATGGTCGCTGAGGTGGATACTTTATCCCCCGGGTTTTATACAGTTAAACTATTAGATATTAACCAATGTTCCAGTATGTTTTCATTCCGAATAGATGATCTCAATCCATTGCGACGATCACACCAGGATACGATCTGTGATCAGGCTTTTTTAAAGGTGGGGAATTCTACGTATACTGTTTCGGGCAGATACACAGATTCATTAAAAACTAGCAAAGGCTGTGATAGTATCATCACCACCTTTCTTACGGTCAACTTACCGGTTGATTTTATTTTAAAAACAAAGGACCCTACTTGTACTGACTTCACGGATGGCAATTTGCAGATCAATGATATCAAGGGAAGTGCTCCGTTTTTAATCACCCTTAATGATAAAGTAATATCAGGTACTCAGGTTTCACCCATTGCCCCGGGAAATTATGTAGTCAAAATAAAAGACAGGTTTAACTGTGTTCTTGAAAAAGGATTGGCTATTAGTAACCCCCCGGCCATTCATTTGAATCTTGGCAGGGATACGATCATCCCATTTGGTGATACACTGACTATTTTACCGGTGAGCAACCTGCTTGCAAAAGATATCAAACAAATCACCTGGCAGACGAGCCCTATGCAAAACAATTGTGTTGATTGCAATGCGGTCTATATCTATAAACCCACGGATGACCATACGTTGAAAGCAACCATTGAAAGTATTACCGGTTGCAAAGTATCAGATGAGATCCTGGTGCAAGTCAATCATGAATTTAAAGTATTTGTACCTAATATATTCATGCCAGGCAATGCAACGAACCCTCAAAATCAATTTTTGACAGTGCATGGCGGAAGACTGGTAGAAAAAATCAATTTCTTCCGCATCTTCAATCGATACGGCGATCTCGTATTTGAAGGTCGTGACTTTTTGCCCAATGATACTTCGATAGCCTGGGACGGAAGATTTAAAGGTCAGGATGCTGCCCAGGGAGTTTACGTCTATGCCGCCGAAGTTGTTTTTGCGGATGGGCGGGCCAAAATTCTTAAAGGGGATGTAACGCTGATGAGATAATTTATTTTTTATTCCTGTAATCGTATTTCCTCATTATAGTTTCATTGCTGCCCAAAATTTTCAGGTGTGACCTTACCGGTTGCTGATTTTTTTCATAATATAGAATTGCAATAAATAGGTTTTCAAAGTGTATGATTATATGCCTAATCGTGAGGAGAATTTAAGATTTTAAGGATTGATTTCTTATCAATAAAGTGAATTTTATCCCTAGAGCGGATATGTCAATTTGCTTCAAATTCTACCTATATTTGCCCCGCTAAAAAATACTCATTTCAGAGACAAAATATTAATTAAAACATGTACAATTCCCGGACGAAAATATCTTCTTTATTAGCATCAGATCAAAACAATTTCACCACCACCGTTATGGGTTGGGTGCGCAGCTTCAGGAATAATCAATTCATTGCGGTGAATGATGGGAGCACCAATAATAATCTTCAGGTCGTAGTAGATCTCGGTATGTTGGATGAAACTACGTTAAAAAGGATCTCTGTTGGTGCATGTATTAAAGCCACCGGTGAAGTAATACCTTCAATGGGTAAAGGTCAAAAAATAGAACTCAAAGCACAGTCCATTGAAATCTTAGGCGATTGTGATCCAGAGTCCTTTCCAATACAACCTAAGAAACACAGTCTCGAGTTTTTGAGAGAGAACGCCCATTTGCGATTCCGGACCAATACGTTCGGAGCGGTTTTCAGAGTGAGACATGCACTGGCATTTGCAGTACACCAATTTTTTAATAACAAGGGATTTGTATATATGCATACGCCGGTGATTACAGCTAGTGATGCGGAAGGTGCAGGTGAAATGTTCAAAGTAACTACTCTCCCGATAGATGGAAGTGCAGCTCGAAATGAAGATGGAAGTATCAATTTTAAAAATGATTTTTTTGGAAGGAATACCAACCTAACTGTTAGCGGACAACTTGAAGGAGAATTAGCAGCAATGGCCTTATCAGAGATTTACACCTTCGGGCCTACTTTTAGAGCAGAGAATAGCAATACGTCAAGGCATCTCGCAGAGTTCTGGATGATCGAGCCTGAAATGGCGTTTTATGATCTGGAAGACAATGCGAATCTTGCTGAGGAGTTTATCAAATACGTGATCCGGTATGTCATTACTAATAATGCAGATGACCTGGCTTTCCTTGCTGCACGACAGGAGGAGGAAGAAAAATCATTACCCCAGGACAAACGCAGTACGATGGGACTGATGGACAAACTCAATTTTGTGGTCAATAATGCTTTTGAACGATTGACCTATACACAAGCAATAGATATACTAAGGGAAAGTAACCACAACAAAAAGAAAAAATTTCAATACCCGATTGATCAATGGGGCACCGATTTACAAAGTGAACATGAACGATACCTGGTAGAAAAACATTTTCAAAAACCCGTGATCCTTACCAATTATCCTGCAGCGATAAAATCTTTTTACATGAGATTGGATGAAGATTGTGCACCAGGCAGGCAAACAGTCGCTGCTATGGATATTCTTGCTCCCGGCATTGGTGAAATCGTGGGAGGCAGTCAACGGGAAGAGCGATATGATAAACTTATTCAGCGAATGAAAGATTTACATATTCCCCAGGAGGATCTGTGGTGGTATCTCGATACACGAAGATTTGGTAGCTGTATTCATGCAGGATTTGGATTAGGCTTTGAACGATTGGTTCAGTTTGTAAGCGG
>JBDTUE010000397.1:0-3717 GCA_040007895.1 Saprospiraceae bacterium
AAGATTTTCAAAAAGTAATTACTACGAATCTCTGCGCTGTATTTTCAATCACCCGTGAAGTAGTCAAAGACATGCTCAAAAGAGAAAACGGATCTATCCTCAATATCTCTTCTATGGCAGCTCAGTACGGCCTTCCCAGGGTCATAGCATACTCTTCATCAAAAACAGCCATTGAAGGATTTACCAGGGCTATGGCTTCTGAACTTTCAGGACGTGGTATCCGTATCAATTGTATTGCGCCTGGTTTTATAGAAACTCCCATGACGGCCAAAGCACTTAATGATGACCCGGTAAGAAAAGGAAAAGCGATGGGACGTACACCTATGGGAAAGATGGGTCAACCTTCGGATATAGGATCGGCAGCAGCATTCCTGGTTTCAGATGAAGCAGGTTTTGTGACCGGCACCGTGCTCTGTGTAGATGGAGGCAACTCTATTGGATTTTAGTGATCAGTTCACCAGGTCGGTTTATAATTATTTCAACATTAATTCCCTTAAACGTGCAATTACAGTACCACGGGACGAAACGTTGAGGCTGAGATAAGCATTATTAATATGCCTTTTAATGGTATTGAGACTCACAAAAAGCAGATCAGCTATTTGTTGATTAGTATGGCCTGAATAAATGAGTTCAAGGACTTCAAATTCCCGGGGAGTGATGTGTGTAAGTAAATGACGATTGATTTTTTCCATTTGGAGTGTAGGTACTATCTGATTGGACCGTTGTGCGAAATTTGATATGGCAATCTCCAGGGATGCTTGAATAGTCTTTTCATTGAAAGGTTTTACGATA
Source organism: Saprospiraceae bacterium (assembly GCA_040007895.1). GTDB lineage: Bacteria > Bacteroidota > Bacteroidia > Chitinophagales > Saprospiraceae > JADJLQ01. Next base: position 793 of record JBDTUE010000397.1, read on the forward strand.
TACCCCCATGGTTCCACTTTTTTTGCTCGCTCTAATGTATCTCTGTCCGCATAGGATGTCAGGAATAAAAAAGGCAAATGATATTGTTTATTAATAAAATCAGCTAGTTGTATTCCATCGGTGTCCCCATCCAGATTGATATCCAAAATGATGGCATCCGGTGTAAAGGTTTTCAATAAATGGCGGGCTTCCTCATCATCATGAGCTATTCCCGATACGATAAAGTCGGCGCTATTCAGATATCTTGAAATATGTTCTGCTACGAGAGGCTCATCTTCTACAATCAGGATCTTAAATTCACCGGAAATAGCTCTTTGTTCCATAGTTTAATTTTTTTAAGACGATCAGCCAAGTTTGTATTTTGAAATTTTCAAATCGACTACAGCTCCAGGATCATTATAGGTTTGAAGTTTGGCTTTTATTTTTTTTGAAAAAGCTTTTATAAGTTGATAACCAAATGAGTCCGTGGACTCTGGTGTCCACCCGGTTGGAAACCCGATTCCATCATCATATAACTTAAAATGAAGTTGATCCTCATTGATCTTTTTTAAAATAATCTGAATAGTACCATGGTCTTGTTTTTTAAAAGCGTATTTAAGGGAATTAGTAATGAGTTCATTGATGATTAACCCGAGAGGAACTACTGTATCTACATCAAGGTTGAGAGAAACTATATCGGTCACCAATTTAATCTTTGTATCATCTATCCGGTATGAATCAAATAAACTTTTGCTCAGATGCACGATGTAATCATCGATCCTGATACTGCGGATATGACCATCATGGTAAAGATTTTGATGGATCAGGGCCATGCTCAACACCCTGTTTTTTCCCTCTTTAATGGCTTCCGCTGCGACGGGATCTTTGATAGACAGAGATTGCATGTCCAGCAAGCTTGATATGATCTGCAGGTTATTTTTGACCCGGTGATGTATTTCTTTCATTAATGTTTCTTTCTCGGAAGATTGCTGGCTGATGATCTTGTTTTTTGATTTCTGTTTTCTATACAAATTAAAGATGATGGCTCCCATGATGAAGAAAGCCATGCTGCTTGCAATGAAAAGCATTCTCAATCGTTGCTCGTTTTTTACTTTTTGTTTTTGAAGTTCGACTTCATGTTGCATCGACTGGCTGAGTTGGGCCTGGTTCTTTAATTCGGATTTTTGTAATTCATTGCTTTTACTCAGTACATCAGCTAGTAATTTTTGATTGTAGAAAAGGGAATCCTTCAATTGATTTTGTAATTCTAGATACCGGACTTCTTCATTCAATTTGGATCGTGCTGATTTTTCTTCAAGTTGAACTACTGCGGGTAGGACCGAGGAGACATAAGATTCATTCAACTCTTTGACATATTTGTCCTGAGCTTCATACGCTTTTTTATAATTCCCTGTCTGCTTAAACGTTTCAGCCTGATGAAAATAAACATATTGAGCTAAGGTAGGTCCGGCTCTGGGAGGAAAAGCCGCCAGGTAGTGTTTTTCTCCCAGCGCTTCATTCCCCATTAATAGTTCGAAATCTCCGCAGGCAGTTTCATACCTGCTGATCAAGTGAAAGTCTGAAGCATTTATTTTATTTTTTAAGCTATGCAGCAAATTTTTAGATTCAGTCATTCTATTAAGCCGGATCAAGTTATTTACTATATCTATTTCAGCTTGTACACTTTCGTCTTTCAAATGAAGCTTTTGGGTTAATTCCAAAGTCATTTTTGCATATTGAAGGCTTTTCTCATACCGGTGTTGTGTATAAAGCATTTCAGTAAGTTTTTGAGCTACTTGCTTCATACCCTTCGTATCTCCTAATTTTGATTTGATCTCAATAGACTGGAGAAAAAAATCATCGGACAGACTATAGGTTGGTAGGAGATTGTAAATCCGGATGATGTAATCCCGGATTTCGTTTTCTAAATTTCGATCAGACTTAACTTCTTTGGTACCTAATGCATCTCCCAGATGTTGTCCTGCAAGAAGATAATTTCCGCGATGGAAATAGCATATTCCCAGATATTCGCTGATCCAGTAATGCGCTGAACCGGGATAAAGATTGTTGTATATATTTCTGGAAACATTTAAAGTTCGAAGGGCTTGATCATAGGATTTTTTCTTGAAAAATAAATTGGCCAAAGTTATATTCAGAGCTAATCTTTCAGACTGATCATTAAATGCGTTACCCGTTGGAAGCGCTTGTAATACTTTTGTAATAAGGTTGGAAGCGCTATCCAGACTCGTTGCCCCGGTTATATGATAGGTTTGATTGATATGAATGATTTCCGAAGGAAAAGATACTTCAGTTTGAGCTTGGATGTTGAACGTCCAACCCAAAAGAAAAAAGAAGATAAGCTTAGATTTCATTCTGAAAAAATACCTTTATTAAGGCAAATTTCAACTTTTCCGTTTCCTCTTTATTCACCCTAAAAGGTGATTTGTTGAAATTATGAGGTATGGGGTATGAGGTATGGGGTATGGCAATTCTGAAAGCTTTCGGGACGAATGGCTAATGGAATTTCAATTCGTAATTAATTCGTAATTCGTAAATCGCCACTCGTCATTCAATCAGAAGGGCACATCATCATCGGCATTCATCCTGCTTGGACGGGTAATGTTTCCTCCAAAATGGGCAGGTACTGACGGTGGCATTTCTCCTCTCAGCCGGGTGAAGTCAAATTCATCTAATTGAGTAAACTTAGCATACTTGTCTACGAACTTAAGTTGAACTGTTTCCAAAGGTCCGTTTCTGTGCTTGGCTATAATGATTTCCACTACTCCTTTAGGCATTGAATCATCTCCTCCTTCCACTTCATAATAGTCTGGCCTGTAAATAAACGTTACGATATCTGCATCTTGCTCTATGGCACCGGACTCCCTGAGATCTGAGAGCATAGGTCTTTTAGCACCACCCCTGGTTTCTACCGCCCGACTAAGTTGT
>JBDTUE010000398.1:0-3711 GCA_040007895.1 Saprospiraceae bacterium
CTTAACAGAAAAACTCGCTTTACTTGAAAATAAATACAACAAGCAATTTAAAGACGTTTATGACGCCCTGGATTATCTATTAACTAAGGAGAAAAAAGTGATTAAGCCAAAAAAACGAAGACCAATTGGGTTTTAAAATCACTGATCGCTCAAATTTGTATAAATCTAATGATGAAAACAAATTGGAAAATAATAGAAACAAAAAAGGAATATGAAATTGCTTTACGTCGATTAAGAGAAAGTATTCCATCCCCGCCCAAAATCAATTTGGTAGAAGATTTTAGAACCGCTAAAGATGAATTATCGGCAGATAAGAGATGTAACTGGACGTATAGCTGAACTGGTAAAAAACATTAATAATCAAGGTATTGCTGATTCTGTTGCTAATACTGGTGGTATAGCTGGTGGTATAGCTTGTAACCAAGCTGATTGAATTCAATTAATTGATAATCAAAATATTGACATAATGGATAAGCTAAACAGTAACCAAGCTGGTACCATAGCTGGTATCATAGCTGGTGCTGGTATTGATGATAAGTTTTTAAAAACATTGACCTTAGCAGAAAATGCTGCTTCCCGTTCTGAAGTTTTAGCAAAGTTAAATTAAGCAACCGGCCTAAAAATTTTGAAACCTACATACAACCCCTGGTAGTCATCAACTGGCTCACCATGACCATACCCAATAAACCCACTAGCCCCAAGCAAAAATACCTTACCACATTAAAAGGAAGGTTGATACTGGAATTTTTAAAGCGCAAAACAATATGAGCAAGCAGGACCAAATAATATGCCTCGGCAAAGAATGCAAATTTCGAAGCAGCACTCACGGCAATTGAATTATTCATTTCCAGTTTAGCATGGGAGCAAAGGGAACATTTTGATATTGATGAAAACAAGAAACGTAATTTGGATAATTTCAGAACATATGTGGGAATTCATCTTTCAAATTACTTGCAAGAAAATGATATTCGTATTAGCAAAGAAACGATTAACGAGTTTGAAGAAAACCTTGTAAAAGAACCTGATGCTTCTTAAAAACGGAATTGACTTACAGCAAAAATTAAATGAATACATATGTAATTCGCAAGTACTTTTTATTTTCTCTCCATACATAAAGTTGGAGACATTGAAAGCATTGATTGATGGACAAGAAAATGTGAAAGTAGTTTTTGTTCGTTGGGAAACCAAAGATTTAATTCTTGGTTCATCCGATTTGGAAATTTATCCTTACTTGAAAGAGAAAGGAATTACGCTTTACAGAAATTCCCGTTTGCATTTGAAAGCATACTTGGATGATTACAAAAAATGCTTTCTCACAAGTGCAAACATTTCTTCACGGGCTTTGAATCTTCCATCCTACTCAAACTATAATTATGAAATCGGAACTATTGTGGAAAATTTAGGAATTGAGGACAGATTATATTTCAGTATCATTGAAAGCGATTCCATTTTAATCACAGACAATATTTACAAGCAACTCAGCGAACAACTTCCCGAAAAGAAAAAAGAATTTCCTGACGAGGAAGAATTTCATTTCAAGTTTGAAGCACCGGACAAAGATTTTTTGATTACCGCTTTGACAATGACTTACAGTATTGAAACGCTTTACAAAATTTACGAAGACAAAGAATTTGTGAATGACTTAGAACTGAATTGTGTATTGCATGACTTAGCGATTTATAAAATTCCATTGGGTTTACCTTCAAATAAATTTAGAGATAGACTTACAGAAGCATTTTTTTCGCACAGATTTGTAAAAGGTTTTTTGCAGAACTTAGAAAGCACAGGGGAAATTTATTTCGGGACAGCAAAAGATTGGGTACTTAAAAATTGTGCTGATGTACCTACGCCTCGCAAGTTTGAGATAACAGAGAACATTCAGATTCTTTATAGATGGATTGTAAAACTTGGAAACGGAAAATACATAGTTGACAGACCAAACTATTCTGAAAGATTGAGTATTGTTAGTAATCAATATTCAACATTGGGGAAGTAAACTGTAGATTCGGGAGTATACTGACCCCCCCATTCCGTTTTAATCTGACCCCAGTATTCCGGTGATGCTGACCTCACCTCTGAAGTTCTAATTCAGACTCTAAGTGGTTAAGTCATCTGAAATTCCGGCGCATACTGACCCCCTTTTAGGTGCTTGGAGATGCTGACATTCCGTCCCGAAAGCTTTCGGGATGACCCCAGTAGTTTATAGAATATATAATTGATTTATCCTGTCATTTACCTCCTAAAAATAAGGTATGGCAGCTAAATCAATAAAGATGGAACAATTAAAACAGGTCCTTAGATTACATCAACAAGGCTATGCTATAAAGCGGATTGCCAGAGATACAGGTATATCCAAGACAACAATCAAAAAGTATCTCAGGAGTGAACATATAGAGACAGATCATAATGTAGACGGATCCATCAAAAAGATCAAATCCACAAGGTTTAATTTGTTTAAATCAAATCCTCTGGTACAACAGTTTTCGCCAACTCTATATATCTGCACAATGCATTTGCCCATTTCATTTGCTCAATGCTATGACATTCAGGGTTAAATAATTTGGGAGCGGCAACTATAATGCTCAAACATTTAGCCCGACTGGTCGCTACATTTAATCGATTGGGATTATATAAAAAGCCCATGCCACGTGGCGCATCTTCCGGTGATGAACTAGTCATGGAATAAATTACAACCGGGGCTTCTTGTCCTTGAAATTTATCCACCGTCCCAATCGATAATCCAGGTAAACGCTCCCTTAAAGCACTAACCTGGGAATTAAATGGGGCAATGATCATAATATCGGTTTTTTGTAAAAAATGACTTTGCGCCTTTTCGTCTGTCCACTTACCTCCATCTAAAAGTCTATTAACCAGAGCAACAATCACATATATTTCCTCTAATGATCTATTTTGGTTGCCTGTATGTTCTATTGGGATATAAAGAAGTCCAGATCCTTCAATTTGATCAATACAAGTAATGACCTGATTTTCCAGACCAGCTAATGACTTAAGCCTGTTATCATAAAATATTTCAGAAGTAAACTTACAAATCGATGGATGTAGTCTTCGGGTGGTTTCCAAAAACAATCCTTTGTCTTTGGGCATGGTAAGATTACCATCTAGTAAATAAGTCAGAGCGGCAACGTCACTGCCTTCCGGATGTGCTCCTTTTTGAGGTTGTTCCAATTGTTGAGGATCACCTAGCAAAATGAGATTTTTTGCAGCCCGAGAAGCTGCTAAAACATAAGCGAGAGACATTTGACCGGCTTCATCGATAAATAAATAGTCGAGTATTCCCTGCGATTTATCTTCAGCCCAAAACCAGGCTGTGCCGCAACCTATTTTATTATTATTTATTTCTGTTCTTACTTTATCAGAATCATCAATTTCAGATATTTCTGGTGGAAGATCGACTTTGCTATTATCAATTTTATGGACAAAGAAAATAGAAGTATTTTCTTGCCTGCATATTTCAATAGTTGATTCCGTTAGTTTTCTAATCACTTTATGGCTCACTGCTGTGATTCCAATTTTTTTGCCTTGTCTGTGTAAGTCAATGATCATCCTTGCACCGGTATATGTTTTACCTGATCCTGGAGGTCCCTGGATCGCCAGTACACTTGAATTGAGATTGGATGCAATACGAATCGATCCTGCAATTGGATCCTCATTTGCGAGCCAAGAGGAACTTTCACCATTTATCAGCTGTGG
>JBDTUE010000399.1:0-3652 GCA_040007895.1 Saprospiraceae bacterium
TGAACAGCTTATTGTACAACCATGAAGTGGTTGAATATAATAATAACAGCTAAAGTCAGTGCATTATAAACATTTAAGACCTTAGCCTTTTCTCGTACTACCAAAGATATTTTTCTTTCCTTTTATGAATCATTTAAAGTAAGATGGACATCCAATTTTGAAAAAAATAATTGATCATGAATTACTTATTTTAAAAGACTATTTAAGAGCGAAGGATGACTTGCCCAATGTATCACCTTCGGGAAAGTCACTCCTTTTCCCTAAGCCATACAATGATTTAGTATCTTTATCCATCACATCCTCTTATGGTTGTTTGAATTCCGATGAAATATACTATTTACGTTTGCTGCCTCTTATTCATTGCTTGCACTTCCTCCAATCAAAAAGATGAAATCGCTCAACTCAAGGTACCTGATGATCTTGAAGTAAAATTATGGGCTACCTCTCCAAAATTTTATAACCCAACCAATATCGATATCGATGCGCGTGGAAGAGTCTGGGTTACCGAAGCAGTTAATTATCGAAATTTTAATAATGATTCGACGAGAGCTTTACATCATAGCCAGGGAGATCGGGTGATGATCCTCGAAGATAAGGATGAAGATGGAATCGCTGAATCTTCAAAAGTTTTTGTTCAGGACAAAGACCTTATTGCGCCTATGGGGATAGCTGTGATTGGAAACAAAGTATATGTATCCTGTTCTCCAAATCTTATTGTCTATACCGATTCGAATGGAGATGATATCCCGGATCAAAAAGAAATATTACTCACCGGGTTTGGAGGAGTGGATCATGACCATGCCTTGCATGCAGTCATAGGAGGTCCAGATGGTTCATTATATTTTAATACAGGGAATGCCGGACCACATACCGTCACTGATAAAAGCGGTTGGACATTGAGGTCAGGAAGTATTTATACCGGTGGCTCACCATACAATACCATCAATTCTGGTAACCGGAAAAGTGATGATGGCAAAGTATGGGTAGGTGGATTGGGGTTAAAAATCAATCAGGATGGTAAGGGGCTCCAGGTGATTGGTCACAATTTCCGCAATTCATATGAAATCACCATAGATAGTAAAGGCGATAAATGGCAAAATGATAACGATGATCAGGTGGTTACTTGCCGCACCTCCTGGTTGATGGAACGAGGAAATGCCGGATACTTTAGTACGGATGGCACCCGCTCCTGGCAGGCAGATCAACGTCCTGATCAGGATATTTTTACTGCGCATTGGCACCAGGAAGATCCCGGTGTGATGCCTGCCGGAGATCGTACAGGGGCCGGTTCGCCTACAGGAGTTGCCTTCTACGAAGATGATGCATTAGGTGAATCGTATAGGGGTACATTATTAAGTGCAGAAGCTGGAAGAAATTTAATCTTCTCGTATCACCCCTCGCGCGACAGATCAGGTTACGATCTGGGTAAAAGAAATATTTTTCTGACTTCCCTGGATCAGGATAATGCCGCTTATGTATGGAATGATTCATTATCTAATGCCAATCATAATAATTGGTTCAGACCAAGTGACGTAGGCATTGGCACAGATGGGGCTGTTTATGTTGCAGATTGGTATGATCCGGTAGTCGGTGGTCATCAAATGCAGGATACTTTAGGCTTTGGGAGAATTTACCGTATCAGTCCAAAAAATAATAAATTAAAGAGACCTGTCCTGGATTTCACCTCGATAGATGGATTAATTAAAGGCTTACTTAATCCCGCTATCAATGTCCGTTTTGAAGCGGCCAATAAATTAAGAGGCCTTGGGACGAAGATTATACCTTCCTTAAGTAAAATATTAGCAGACCCCAATCCATACCACAGAGCAAGAGCCATATGGCTATTATCAGAAACGGGAGTTGAGGGAGTGACCCTGGTAAAGGATTTATTTAATGATGCAGATGAAGATAAAAAGATCATTGCATATCGTGCATTAAGATATGCTCCTATTGACATCATGCCTATTGCTGACAAGCTGATTCATGATACATCCGCTTTTTTACGGAGGGAAATCATTCAAAGTTTGGTTGATTCTCCTTATGATTCTAAAAAATCAATTTTAATTCAAGCTTTTAAATCTTTTAATCCTACGGACCGATGGTATCTGGAAGCATTGGGTCAGGCCCTGGAAGGGAATGAAGAACGATTTATGTCAGACATAGCTGTTGAGTCTAATTTAAAACTTAAAAATCCTGTCGAATGGGATAATATGGTGGAAGCCATAGTATGGCGTCTGCATCCAAAAAGTCAAATCAATAACCTTGCAATAAGAGCAAATACTGCTTCTATTACGCCGGAATATCGCAAACGGTCTATTACAGCACTTGCTTTTATTAATGATCCAAAAGCAGTTGAAGCTATGATCAAATTGGCCACCAGTAAATCACCAGATGTAAAAGAACAAGCAACATACTGGTTGGCATTCCGGCAAAGTAATGATTGGTTTAGTCTCTATAATTGGTCCAAATGGAACCTTAATCCTGCATTGGAAAGAAGGATAAATGAAATGAAGGTGTCCAGGTCCAAAATACTGGATGCTGTACTCTCGTATGACGAAAAAAAATGGAATGCAAAAAACATGGCTAAAGATTCTATTGGAGCTAATATGATATTGGCTATGATAGAAAATAATACAATGCCCAAAAATTTAATTGACGTGATAAGTGCATCCCTGCTGGATCATAAAGATTTATCTGTTCGTATTAAAGCCAGCCAGCTTCTGGATACTATTACTAAAGCAATGAATTATGATATAAGCGCAATTGCCAAATCACCAGGGGATGCCAACCACGGGCAGGAATTGTTTTTAAAAAATTGCAGTATCTGTCATAAAATGGGAGCTAAAGGAAATGAAATAGGCCCTGACTTGCAACTAATCAATAAAAAATTCGATAAGCCGGCTTTGCTGGAATCTATTATCCATCCATCATCCGCCATTGTGTTTGGATATGAAGCCTGGACTATTCATAGTAAAGATGGACAATCTCATTTTGGTTTCATCGTAGGAGAAAACGAACATTCAATTACGATCAAAGAGTTATCAGGTATAAAACAAACTATTGCTCTAACTGAAATAGTATCGAGAAAGAAACAAGTCAAGAGTTTGATGCCGGAAGCAACAGCAATGAAACTTTCAAGTCAGGATCTTACTGATTTGAGTACGTATTTACTGGCTAAAGAAAAGTGATAGATCTACCGGATTAAGTAGGTGAAATCAAAAATATTACTTTAAGGTTTAGATACAGTTTTTGTTTTAAACAGAATAGTTTGCATTAAACAATCAGTTGTATTTATTTTGTTTGGAGTATAGGTGATTTACTACTTGCATAAAATTTTGCGAAAAACATAGATCATGTGTCTATTCCATTTTATCTTATATCCGGCTTTATACTAACAAATGAAATAAAAAAGGACATCCTTTGAAAGGCACCTGTTAGATAAGTATTGTATTAAGAGTAATCATACTATAGCCAATAAGTATGGTGCGGTGCGAATGGCTGGCAAGTTAAAATTCCTTTGTATCAATTAATAATGGTCAGATTATCAACCGTACCCCGCCCAATTCACTTACTTTATAAGGAAACTTATCACCAGGCGATGCAATGAACATAAAGTTGATCGGGATTTTCCATTCAACACTTAGTTTTTCGA
>JBDTUE010000400.1:0-3651 GCA_040007895.1 Saprospiraceae bacterium
TAGTCTACGGATACTTTGTAAAATTGAGTTACCGGAAGGTTGGATTTGAATTGCCAGTTTTGACCATCATCCCATGATTCATACAATCCCCCATCACAACCTACCAGTGTATGATCTGTATTCGTAGGATCTATCCAGATATGATGATTATCGACATGTTTGTTTTTTTCACCAAAGCGACGAAAGTTTTTTCCACCATCATCTGATACCTGGAGGAAAACATCAGCTGCCCATAACCTGTTTTCATTTTTGGGATCGCAGAATAATTCCTGGTAGTAATTGCCACTGGTCTGGAAACTACTTCTTTTCTCCCAACTTGCACCCCGGTCAATACTTCGAAACAATCCGGCCTCTTCTCCTTCTACAATAGCATAGATCATATCTGGATTAACCGGAGATATGGCTAACCCTATGCGACCAAGATCTTTATCTTTTGGAAAACCTCCCCCTACTTTATTCCATGTAGCTCCCGCATCAGTACTTTTATACAATGCTGATTCTGGTCCGCCACCAATATAGGTAAATACTTTTCGTTGACGCTGATGAGCAGCAGCATACAATACATTGCTGTTACGGGGATCCATGTGTATTTCATTGAAGCCTGTATTTTCACTTACCGTAAGTATTGCTTTCCACGTTTTGCCTCCATCGATAGTTTTGTATATACCGCGTTCACCTCCACTGGTCCACAGCGGTCCATAAGCTGCAACATAGACGATATCACTATTATTGGGATCGACCACAATAGTCCCTATATGTTCAGAAGATTTGAGTCCCATGTTTTTCCATGTTTTACCTGCATCTTCCGATTTATAAATTCCATCACCATAGGCTACAGATCGTTGATTATTACTCTCTCCTGTACCAAGCCATAGTATAGCACTATTGGATGGATCCATGGTCAAATGGCCCATACTGTATGAACCATAGGTATCGAAAATAGGAGTATAGGTGGTTCCTGCATTTACCGTTTTCCATATTCCCCCTGAGGCTACCACTACATAATATTCACTAAAATTTTTAGGATTGACTACTACCTGATTGATACGACCGGAGACTAATGCGGGTCCTATGCTTCGCATGGTGAGTCCGGCAAATACGTCAGATTTAATAGTATCGGCAACAGGTATTACTGTAATAGCTGCTGTTGAAACCGGAACTGCCTTTGTACTCTTTTTGGGTTGGCTGAAAATTTTAAAGGAAAAAATAATGAATAAAAGAATGGATAGCAATTTCATATAACTAGGATTTTTGAAGCAGGAAAAATAAGGAAAAAAGAGCATAACCTCTTTGTAGAAGGTCGATTAGAGACATTGATGGTGACATTGTATTCATCAGGATAGGATCACTTAATTTTAATATTTTTACATTCAACCAAATAGTTACATCTTAAAGCAAATCATTTTGATAAACTTTGAAAGATTATTGAATACATCATCACGAAATTATATGTGAAGTAACTCTTGATTAATTATCCAAGGATATAAATACTGAAATGAGGGAGCTTAGACCTAACATCGAAAAGAACATCTGGATTCATGTTGCCCCGGGACTGATATTTCTTCTATCGATTAGTCCAATTCAATCAAGACCGATCGATCGAATGCAAGTGATTAAAAGGCATACGATACATATTAATGCAATAAACGCATTAAGTTCTTTATCTGTTGGCAATGGAACCTTTACCTATACGGCAGATATCACCGGTATGCAATCTTTTCCAGACTATTATGCAACGGGAGTGCCATTGGGTACTCAATCTTCGTGGGGATGGCATGCATACCCCAATTTGAATAATTATACGCTGGAAGAAACGTATAAAGAGTTTACAATTGATGGAAGAAAAATATCCTACTCTATTCAATTAAATTCACCGGAAAGAAATCGCCTGGCCGTAGAATATTTTAGAGCAAACCCTCACCGGCTTCAATTAGGTAATATCGGTCTGGAGATTACTAAGAAAGATGGAACCTTAGCGGTCATTGAAGATATTAAAGCTATCCATCAATCATTAGATTTGTGGACCGGGATACTGAGCAGTAAGTTTGTTGTAGACAATGAACCAGTCAGTGTTGTCACAAGCTGTAACCAAAAACAGGATGTTATAGCTTTTAGTATTGAATCAGCATTGTTAATTCAAAACAGATTAAAAATCCGTATTCGCATTCCTTCTCCCTCCAGACAATGGAAGGATGCAGGTAACCATTGGCAAACGGAGCATGGTTTAAGTACTGATCTGGTCACTACGCAGCGGGGTCATTATATAAAGTATTGTTTTGATACTACTCAATATTTTATCCGTATAATGATGGATGCCCAAGCTAACATCAAAGAGCATCAATCTAACTACTTTATTATTTCACCCCCGGCTTCTAAATCCTTCCGCCTGGCAGTAAAATTTTCACCTGCGATAACATTAGATAATCCTTCTTCATTCACAGAGACTTGTAAAAACAGCGCGGCGGAATGGAAAAAATTTTGGATGAGTGGGGGAGCTATTGATTTTTCGGGGAGTACTGATCACCGGGCAATTGAGTTGGAACGCCGTATTATTTTATCACAATATCTAACCAAAATTCAATGTTCATCATCTTTCCCTCCCCAGGAGACGGGATTGACTTATAATAGTTGGTATGGAAAACCACACCTTGAAATGCATTGGTGGCATGCAGTCCATTTTGCGCAGTGGGGTAGACCTCAATTATTGGAAAAAAGCCTCGATTGGTATAGTACCGTGTATCAGAAAGCAAAAGCAACGGCTGTAAGACAAGGTTTAAATGGAATCCGGTGGCAAAAAATGACAGATCATCAAGGCAATGATTCTCCGTCGTCGGTAGGATCTTTTTTGATCTGGCAGCAACCACATTTTATTTATATGGCAGAAATGCTGTACAGGGCTAAAGCTGATATCAAGGCAATAAATAAGTATAAAGATTTGGTATTTGCCACTGCTGATTTTATGGCCTCTTATCCTGTATTTGATTCCCTGAGTAAAAAATATAATTTAGGGAAAGGTATGATTCCTGCTCAGGAAAGTTTTGATCCTATGATTACCTATAACCCTACCTATGAATTAGCGTATTGGCGATGGGCTTTAGAAATGGCACAAACCTGGATGGTCCGAAGCGGAATGAAGAGAAATCCAAAATGGGATGACATCATACATAACCTTGCACCATTACCACAAAAGGATAGTTTATACCTGGCAGCAGAAAGTGCACCGGATAGTTATCTGAACCCAAAGTATCTTAGAGACCATCCGGCTGTATTGGCTGCATATAGTACCCTGCCTGCTACAGATGGATTAGATACTACTATCATGAAAAAAACCTTTTTTGCTGTATGGGATCACTGGAACTGGAATGAAACCTGGGGATGGGATTTCCCGCTTACAGCCATGACAGCAACCCGATTGCATATTCCTGAACAAGCAGTCGATGCCCTGTTGATGCCTATATCGAAAAATACATATTTAATCAATGGTCACAATTTTCAGGATGACCGGTTGACTATTTATTTGCCGGGTAATGGAGGTCTGTTAAGTGCGGTTGCATTTATGTGTACTGGTGGAGATGACAATGGTTTGATTAATCCTGGATTCCCAAAGGATGGATCATGGAAAGTAAAATGGGAGGGATTAAAAAAAATATT
>JBDTUE010000401.1:0-3642 GCA_040007895.1 Saprospiraceae bacterium
CATTCAATTACTTTTTTCATAATTCATTCATTTCAATCATCAAATAGTTCATTAGCTTTCTAATGAACTATTTTCGGTTAATTAATTTTTCCAACGCTTTGAGATGATCATCGAATGCTTTTTTACCATTTTTAGTCATAAAATATTTGGTATTTGGTTTCCTTCCTATAAATGATTTTTCCACACCAATAAACTCTTCTTTTTCCAATGCTTTAAGGTGACTTGCCAGGTTGCCGTCGGTAACATCCAGAAATTCTTTCATTGAATTGAAATCAAACGTATCATTGACAGCGAGCGCCGACATGATACCAAGCCTGATCTTGCTCTCAAAGGCTTTGTGAAAACCATTAATTGATAATTTCACCTTTCGTACTTGTAGTGGATATAAATACCATACAAAATATGGATTATGCCAAATCCCAAAGCCCAGCATAATAAACCATACTCTATAAAATAAGCGCTAAACAAACCCAATGCAATTTCGATAAACCCTAAGGTCTTCACCTCTTCGTAGGTAAACTTGCTGAGATTAAATATGGCCAATCCGTAAAACAACAACGTACATGGAGCAATCAAACCATTCAGTCCTTTGGAGATCAAGATTAAGATCAGGAGTCCTCCGGTAATTAGAGGAATAGCCATATTCATCAGCACTCTCCGGGTAGTAGAATTCCAAAGTTTTTCACCACTTTTAACAGCTTTTTTATTTGACAGAAAAATAGCAGTACATAAGGACATTACCAATACCATGAAGGCTAATAAGATGACATTCCATAAACCGGAAGTCAAGCTATCTGATTTCGTGAAAGGGTAATCTATTTCATCGGGATTAAAATGAAAAACTTTATAAGCTAGCCAGGCCCCTGCCAAGGCATAAATACCTGCCAGTACGCCTGCCCAGCCGGAGAGTGATAGAAATTTGGAAGACCGCTCCATCATGGAACGTATCTCTGCAATATCCTGAATATGATCCAGTTCTTCTTTCATTAAAAAGTACTTTGTGGTGCAAAGTAAATATAATATTTTCACTTATGCAATATTTTTTTGAGGAGATTTATGTGCATCGAAATTTATTTCGATGAAGGAGCCTATCACATATCAAACTGGTTGGAGTCAACTCTTCCTAAATAGACGTTTACAAGTAACTTGATTAAATGGGTTTGACTCCCCTTTAGAGGCTGGGGGTTTCATCTTATTTTTTAAATGAAGTGAAATGTTAATCGTCGTAGAGCAGTTATACTCCTGCGATTTCATTTTGCATTTTGCTTTATCTAATACATGTCGTAGAAATTCAACTCCTCACCGGCAATAAAATCATCGAAATAAATTTCGATGCACAATACGAGTACAAATGGACCTTTTACGAAGGGATCGAAACTGGACGATTCACCTCTTGACTTGAATAAGTTTTAATAAGTAAACGTCAGCCCTGCTCCCAAACCCATATCGCTATCATAATGTGTTGATACGGAAATATATTTTGTTGCGATGTATCGCAAACCAGTCATATATTCTTTATCCGTATTAATCATCCAAACAAAACGAAGCCGTGGTGTGACAGGAATATCTTCTCTGGATAATTGGAAACGAAGTTTTCCGTTGCCATCAATTCTCAAATCGGCCACCGTTAATGTTGGCAATGTATATGCCATACCAGCAACTATGGTTTGACGATTGTTTTTATTGCTAGCTTGTCCAAACCAATTCTTTGTTTCGTTACCAAAAATGTTGTCAGGACCTCCTTCGACTTTATAATGGTAATCAAAACCAACATAAGGATATATCCACTGCATTTTGCCTAAGTACCGTCCTATCATTGTTTCACTTTCATAACCATGCATGTCATGATAACCTAAATGCCACAGTGTACTTAGTTTCCATCGGGTTTGCCCAAGCATTGCTTCTCCGTCGCTGCCATTGCTTTCTATGCCCGCCCTTGCCATCAGGTGCATCATTCTATCATCGGCAAATAATTTGCGTTGTGCTAATTTGGGATTTGGTATTTCAGGATTAGCAGGTGAATTTTCATAACTAAAAACCCGACCCATCCCGCTCATCATGTGGTACAATATATGACAATGAAAAAACCAGTCTCCGCTTTCGTTGGCAGCAAATTCTATCGTATCTCTTTCCATGGGCATAATATCAATGATATTTTTCAATGGTGCATAATCTCCCTGCCCATTTAGTAATCTGAAATCATGCCCATGTAAGTGCATAGGATGCCGCATCATGGAATTGTTGTATAAAACGATTCGTACGTTTTCTCCTTTCTTTATTAAAATTCTATCACTTTCGGAAACTGTTTTATTATCTAATGTCCAGACATATCGATTCATATTTCCTGTCAGATCAAACTTCAATTCCTTTACCGGAGCAATGGGCAATGTGGTTTTTTCAGTAGCTTTTAACATGGTGTAGTTCAATGTAACGATATCTCTTGTTTCAGCTTCCATATTCATGCCCTGCATACTATTGTCGTTCGGTATTTGCATATGGTGAGTATCATCCTTTTGCACAGCATCTTTTTTGACCTTATTTTTTGATTTTGCTTTACCCGTTATTTCAGGATACATCACTGTATTCATATCCATGATCTGATTACTCATTTCCATACCCATTGGGTCTAAATCCCCATTCATAGTCATCATGTCATTCATCATTTTCATACCGGCAAAGTATTTCAGCTTAGGCAATTTTGATGCAGCAACTTTTACTCCGCTGCCTAACCAAAGGGATGCTGATTTGGTTCTGTCTTCGGGTGTAACTAAAAACTCATAACTTTTGTTTTGTGGAATGGATACGATTACATCGTACGTCTCAGATACGGCAATGAGTAATCTATCGACTTCAACAGGTACTACATCATTACCATCCGTGGCTACTACAGTTATTTTACCTCCTGAATAGGTAAGCCAGAAATAACTCGAAGCGCCTGCGTTGGCAATGCGCAATCTCACCCTATCACCTGCTTTAAGTTGCGGCTGCTCATAAACATTTTTGCCATTGATTAAAAATTTATCATAAGCTACATCGCTTACATCCATTGCATTCATCCGCTTCCATTCATTGGCAAGTTTAGTTTTTAAATGACCACTTTTAATTGCTTCTGAAAAACTTTGCGTTGTACCTTTTTTTATTGCAAACCAATCTGTAGCATTGTGCAGGCTGCGGTGTACTTCTTCTGGTTTCATGTCTGCCCATTCGCTAAGCACAACAGGAATACTGGGAATATCTAACTCTTTTCGTTTATTCAAAATCATGGCCCCATACATACCGATTTGTTCCTGTAATTCCGTGTGACTGTGATACCAATGAGTACCATGTTGTGTAATGGGGAATTTGTATAAGAAAGTACTATGAGGTTTAATTGGCATTTGCGTAAGATTAGGTACACCATCATATCGGTTGGGTAAAATCAATCCGTGCCAATGCAAAGAAGTTTCTTCATCCAACATATTATGTACATAAATTTCTGCCGTATCCCCTTCGGTAAAAGTTAATACAGGCATAGGAATGCTGCCATTTACAGCAATGGCGTGTTTTATTTTCCCCGTAAAATTTACGAGCGTATCGGTAACATATAAATCGTAATGCACAGTCTTTGGCGGTTCAAACTTTTCAACTGTTTTAATAATTACT
>JBDTUE010000402.1:0-3641 GCA_040007895.1 Saprospiraceae bacterium
CCCTGGCTCCAATATTTTTGTCCTGATTTAATAATATACGAGTACTTCAGCAAGTGTAGTCAAAGTGCATCCTGCCTCTATGCTCAACTTTGGAGGTATACTCATGTTGTATGAAGTAGGACCGAATAGTATCAATATTTTTGATCGTAAAGGAGAAATCATTCCTTCTTTCTATAATCAGAAAAGATGAAAGCAGAAACAGTAATCCTGATTCTGTACTTAATCAGTATAGGGGTATAGATTTCCTGTTTCTATTACTCAGGACCAATAAGTATAAAAACAAAAGACTGAATCTGATCAGTTACCTTAAAACCAAGTATCCTTAAATCGTAGAGCATTCAAGGATCATGCGCTACTCTTCATTGCCTTCCAATTTATACAAAAAGGAATATCAAACCGGTGATCTGTTAATCGTTGAAAATATCAACGATAAGATTGGAAAGTCTCTTTTAAAGAAGCAACTTAATTTTCAACAACCTCAAAAGCCATTACTGAATTTTTCCAGAACGTAGGTACGTAAACCGTTTTGGTAGCAGGATCATAAGCGATATCAGCAGTATTTTTGCCAATGGATTTACCATCGTACAACATTTCTTTCCTTCCATCGCCATTGAGATACCATACCGCACCTGCCCAACAAGAAATTAAATAATCCTCGTCTTTTACATTTTCTATACCATCTGTGCCGCCTTCCATTCCACCTGCAATCAAGGAAATCGTGTTTTTGCTTCCCATATTTACTTTATATAATCCACCATCGTTTAGCAGTAAAAGATTTTTACCACTGACCAACACTCCATTAGGGCCGGCCAATGAATCTAATAACATCGTCGGAGAATTTTCGCTTTCAATTTTATATAACCTTTTTCCCTGTGAGTCGGTAACATAAATAACCCCTGAAGGGTCGATAGAAATATCATTGAGACCTTTGCATCCGGATATTTTGATTTTCCTTTCTATTTTTCCCGTAGCAATGTCGATCACTGCGATTTCCTGAATATCCGCTACATAGAGTTTATCATTATAAATACCCATGCCTTTAGGTGCCTGAAGTCCAGTGACCCAGTCTACATTGATGATTTTACCATCCAGGCCAACCTTGCCGATAGATCCTTTGCCATCAGCTCCCCAGGGATCTTTACCTGTGATATTAGCAACATACAATACTTTGTTTTTTGAATCGAATATCACAGATTCCGGAACTTTTAAAATCGTATCCGTTTCCCATTTTTGAACCAATTTATGCGTCATCACTTTAGGGGTGTCAACGGCTGCCGACGTCATGGCATCAGTTTTTTTGGGTTCACCACTTTTGCAGGCAAACAGTACGGACATTCCTATAATTGCAATAAATAATTTATTAAACATATTAATTTAAATTTTATACAAAATTAATTAAAGAGCCCGACGATGATATCAGTCAGGCTCATTATTTTATCTGCTTGGAGTAAATGGCTATTGGAAAGAATATATTTTTATCCTCAGACAATACTAATTACCCGGTATTCTAAACTTATCTTGGAGCTGCTGCCCTGAATCGTCTACCTCTGCTGGCTGTTTTAAATGGTTTTGGAGCTGTAGTCGCCACCGGCATATTGGAGCCACCATTACCGTATCCATCAAAAATATGTCCTCTTACAACAGGGATTGATTTTTTGATCAATTTCTGAATATCTGCCAACAATGCTTTTTCACTTCGATCGCAGAATGATAAAGCGGTACCACTAGCACCAGCCCGGCCCGTCCTTCCTATACGATGCACATACGTCTCAGCTACATTGGGCATTTCAAAATTAAGTACATGAGTCAGATCATCTATATCTATACCGCGTGCAGCTATATCCGTAGCTACAAGGACTCGGGTAGATCTGTTTTTGAAATTTTTCAAAGCACCTTGTCGCGCATTTTGAGATTTGTTACCATGGATAGCCTCCGTACGAATACCAGCCTGGTTAAGGCTTTTGCATAGTTTATCAGCAGCGTGTTTCATCTGTGTAAAGACCAGCAACGATTCTATCGATTTGTCTTTTAATAAAGTAATTAGTAAAGGCAACTTGTATGGTTTCTCTACAAAATATACCGATTGTTCAATGACATCCACGGTAGTTGCTGATGGAGTTACTTCAATACTAACTGGATTGTGAAGAAGTATATCAGCGAGTTTGGTAATTTCAGCAGGCATGGTTGCAGAAAAAAACAAACTTTGTTTTTTCATAGGCAACTTAGCGATAATGCGTCGTACATCATGAATGAATCCCATATCCAACATCCGGTCTGCTTCATCAAGTACGAAATACTGAATATCGTTTAACGAAAGCAATCCTTGTTGCATCAGGTCGAGCAATCTTCCGGGTGTAGCTACTATGATATCTAATCCACTACGGATAGCTTGTACCTGGCTGCCCTGAGGCACTCCTCCAAATATCACTTTGTGTTTAAGATTAAGGAAACGGCCATAAGCTTCTATACTTTCGCCGATTTGTATAGCTAACTCGCGGGTAGGTGTAAGTATAAGGGTGCGTAATCGATAATGTTTTTCTGCAGTCAAATGCATAAGTTGCAATATCGGAATGGTAAATGCAGCAGTTTTACCGGTTCCAGTCTGAGCACATCCAAGTAAGTCTCTTTTTTCTAAGACGACTGGAATTGCTTGTAATTGAATAGGTGTAGGGGTGCTGTACCCTTCTTTGCTCAAAGCCTTTAATAACGGCTCTATGAGCGGCAAATTGTTAAATGACACTAAATAAAAAGTTTTGATTAAAAAAATGTGATAAGGCTACCAATTATTCAGAGTCAGAATCGGCACATTATCCGCCTTAGGTTAAAACATCACATTTGGAAGGAATAACGATCCCAAAAGTTCGGGATGGAAACTACTCAAAGAGAGCGGTTAAAACTATAAGTGGTGCAAAGATAGAATTAAATTATAATAAAACGCAATTAAATACGGCAAATTCATCAAGGTATGTATTGAAGAATAAATTTTTACCTTGTTATCAATTAAATTAAATGTATTAAACCATGAAGCCAAGACTATTAACCATTTGCATTCCCTTATTAATTATTTTGAATCATACGAAATCTTTTACTCAAACGGATTCCAATGCCGTTGCTAAAGCAGAAAAATTCGTTACCAAGCACTCTATCAAAGTAGATAGTAAAATCATTAATTATACGGCGACTGTAGGTACCATGATTCTAAAGAATGAAAAAGAAGAACCCATTGCTTCATTTGGATATACTGCTTATGTCAAAGACGGCGAAACAGATCCTTCCAAAAGACCCATTACATTTTCTTACAACGGCGGACCCGGTTCGTCCTCTATGTGGTTGCATATGGGTATCATGGGCCCGAGAAGAGTAGTAGTCAACGATCCATTGCCCAATGGACCAGCTCCGTATAAAGTAGAAGATAATATCTATACTATCCTGGATGTATCTGATGTAGTGATGATGGATCCTATCGGTACAGGTTTAAGTCGTGCAACCGGTAAAACATCTAAAAACAGTGATTTTTGGGGCGTGGATTCCGATATCAAATCCGTGAGTCAATTTATATATTACTACACTAATGAAAATGAACGATGGAATTCACCAAAATATTTATTGGGTGAAAGTTATGGTACGTTCAGGTCTGCCGG
>JBDTUE010000403.1:0-3627 GCA_040007895.1 Saprospiraceae bacterium
GAGACTCCGATCCTGCCGGTATATATCCGCGATGATTTTAAGACGTATGTGTTGACAAAACGATTATATGATGATGGAATCTTTGTCAACCCGGTCGTATCTCCTGCCACCAGTGCAGATAATTCGCTGATCAGATTCTCTATTATGGCTACACATACACACGCACAGATAGATCACGCTCTTGACAGGATGTACATTCATGCTAAAGAACTCAATATTTTATAAGCTATAAAACATGGTTCAAATAATACCGGTTAATACAAAAAAAGAAATCCACCGTTTTATTGAGTTTCCTTATGACCATTATGAGCATGACAAAGCATTTGTCCCTGAAATATATATAGCACAACGGGATCACCTGGATCCTAAAAAAAATCCATTTTTTGAAAACGCCAAAGCACAGTTATTCCTTGCATTGATGGATGATAAAGTGGTAGGTCGTATCGGTGCCTGCCGCGATGAAATGCTCATCAATTTTACAAAAGAAAAAATCGGCGTCTTTGGTTTTTTTGAATGCATTAAAGATTATGCAGTGGCTAAAGCTTTGTTGGATGCGGCTGTTTCATGGATCAAAAGCCAGGGATTGGATATCCTGGAAGGTCCATATAATTTTTCTACGAATCATCCCGCCGGTTTATTGATTGAAGGTTTTCAATTTTTACCTTCCGTCATGATGACCTACAATAAGGATTATTACCAGGAATATCTTGAACGATATGGGCTTAAGAAAAAAACAGATGTGCTTGCCTATCAGATGGATTCCGCTCTATTTCCTGAGCGTCTCAAGGCAAGCCTTCCCATATTGGAAAAAAGACTGGCTTCCAAAGGAATTACGGTACGCACCATCGATATGAAAAATTTCCAGCGGGATGTCAAAAGTGCATTGAAAGTATATAATGGAGCATGGAGTGATAATTTAGGATTTGCTCCTTTTACAGAAAAAGAATTTCTACATATTGCTAAAGACCTCAAATTGGTGATGGATCCCAACCTGGTGTTTTTAGCAGAGAAAGATGGTAAGACGATAGGCCTTGCACTGACCGTCCCCAATGTAAATGAAATACAAGTCGATGTAAAGCGAGGAAGATTGTTGCCAACGGGAATCTTCAAACTTCTTTTCAATAAGAGCAAAATAAAAAGTGTACGGGTTATAGCCCTCGGAGTCCTTGAAGAATACCGGAAGCTAGGAATCGATGCCTATTTTTATGCCAAAAGCTTTGTATATCTAAGGAACCATAAAACCCTTCGATATGGTGAGGCCAGCTGGGTCCTTGAAGAAAATCCTGAAATGAATCAAGCCATTCTTAAAATGGGCGGGGTTGTCGACAAAAAATATAGATTTTACCGCATGCCCTTACATGGATAAATCAAAACACATTTCTCTTTTCGGATTAGATTTTGATCTTCATGTCTTTATTTTATTAGTATCCTCTCCGCTGTTATTAAGTTTATATTATTACCACGGTATCACATTTTATGAATTTATTCCGCAGTTGGTATCGGATGATCATGGTGATCTTAATGTACGATATGGTCAATTCATTTGTTTTTTTATACTTCTTGGATTAATTCCCTTGTTGTATGTACTTATTGTAGATAAAAATAAATTGAATTCCTATGGCTTAGGTCTTGGAGATAAAAAGATGGGATTAAAAATACTTTTACTTATTCCCCTGGTTATTATCCCATTGATGTGGGTCGCAGCAAAGATGCCCGATGTCCGTGCAGAATATCCATTGGCAAAAATATTGTTCCAGCAACCTCAGCTATTTTGGCCATACGAAGTAATGTATATCGTGTTTTATTATATCGCCTGGGAGTTTTACTTCAGAGGATTTCTCTTATTTGGATTATCTACATCCCTTGGTCCAGGGGTTGCGATTTTAATTCAGACGCTGGCTTCCTGCCTTATTCATTTAGGAAAACCTGAAGGAGAAACCATAGGCGCCATTGTGGTCGGTTTGTTATTTGGATTTATTGCCTGGAAGACTAAGTCAGTGTGGTATGGATTTTTACTTCATATATCTATAGGATTTTTCACCGATTATTTTATTCTTAAGCAGGCAAGCATTCACCTGATGGGAAATTAAACAACTTGCCAATGAGAATCCTTATTACTGGAGCAAATGGTTTTATCGGTAGCAATCTTGCGGCTGCGTTATTGAAACAAAAACATAAAGTAGTAGGGTTGGTTCGGAAAACATCCGACCTGAAATATCTTAAGGATCTTCCTGTTCAATTGGTATACGGTGATATATTGGATAGAGCTTCTATCTACCATGCAGCGAGAGGATGTGATATTCTTGTACACACGGCAGGAGCTGTGACGGATTGGGGTGATATCGATTACTTTACAAAGTTAAATGTAGAAGGATTAAAAAATGTAGCTCAGGCTGCAGCGGATTATGAAATTAAACGATTGGTTCATATCAGTACAGTAGCTATTTATGGCTTTAATGTCAAGGATGCTAAAGAAACAGATCCCACGCCACCATCTCAGGTAAGATATAGTCAGACCAAACTGCTGGGTGTACAATGGTTGAATGATTTTGCTACAAAAACAGGAATGGAAATAGTGAAGATAAATCCAGGTAATGTCTTTGGTCCCGGAGATGATAAATTTATCAAACCCTACCTGGATATCATTTCAAAAAATGGATTTGTATTTGTCAATAAAGGTGAGTCCCTGACCTGTCCTACTTATATTGATAATCTTGTACATGGTATTGCATTAGCTTGTTTTCAACCAAACATCTCTGGCGAGACTTTTAATATCACCGATGGTCTTGAGATCACGTGGAAAGAATTTACGGATGCATTCTATATCGCATTAGGAAAGAAACCCATCTCCCGGTCTATTTCACATGGCCTACTTCATACTATTGCCAATGGAATGGAAAAGTTTTATACTCTTTTTCAAATTAAAAAGTCACCCTTATTGACCAGGTACAGGATAGATAATGCCGGCAAGGATTATCATTTTTCTATTGAACATGCACGGGAAGTATTGGGTTATGCACCGGTCGTTGATTTCGAAACTTCCATCAAAAACACAGTTGATTGGTATAAAAAGGAAACGAAGAGATAGAAGTTATTCATTCCAACGTTCCTCCACTAATTCACTTTATCTAAAACCCATACGCCTCTTCCATATGTTGCTATCACAATCTGTTTAGTTTTTGGATGAATAAACAAATCCTGTACGGATATCACGGCAGGCAGATTTGCATTCAGTGATAGCCAGGCTTTGCCACCATCTTTACTGATATAAATTCCCTGATCTGTACCGACATACAATACATCTTTATCTGCCGGATCCTCTTTGATTACATTAACTGCAGCATAGGGCAGATTATTTGCTATGGTAGTCCATGTTCTTCCATAGTCAGTGGATTTATAGAGCAGGGCAGTGATATTATCTTCACGGCGATCACTCATCGAGAGATATACAGTAGCATCCTCAAACCTCGACGGTTCTATAGAGCTTACTGAAGCATCTTTTAATAGTCCGGTACTGATCTGGGTCCATCTTCCGTTACCGGCTACGGTAGTAAAATGAACCCGTCCGTCATCGGTACCGGCATAGATCAGGCCTTTTATTTTAGGTGATTCTGATATAGCGGTGAT
>JBDTUE010000404.1:0-3620 GCA_040007895.1 Saprospiraceae bacterium
TTTTTTCCACGAATTACTCGAATTTACACGAAGAAGAGCTTTAGCGAAAATTCGTGAAATTTGTGGATTACCGACATCCGAAATCGTACATCCGATATAGCTTAATAGTTGTCTCTAATAAATTCAAGTGTTTTCTGCATTTCCGCTCTGATTGGATTTACGCTTCTGGTATAATTGGAGTGCATAAAGGAAAAAATCAAGTCATGTCCTTTATTCGTGTGAATGAATCCACTTAATGAATGATTATTCATTAAAGAGCCGGTCTTAGCATATATATAGGGAGAAGGTCCCTGGTACCATTTAGATAATGTACCTATACCACCGGTAGGGAAAATTTTTTTAATCCCATCCATAGTAAGCCTGGACATTACTTTATTTAAAATGTACACTAAGGTTCGCGGTGTAATAAGATCGTATCTGGATAAACCACTGCCATCGTACCACTGAAAGGTATCTGGTGGTGCATCAAATAATTGAAACTTCGCATCCCTGATGCATTGTGTACTGTTACAGGAATCTTTCAAATAAGAATTAGTAAGGAGTAATAATTGTTCTGCAATAAAATTGTCACTTACTTTCATCATTTGTGCATATACTGTATCCGCAGGTATTCCCTTGATTATATCCCAATGAATGTCAGTTGGGAGCGAAGCGGACAAAATCAACTGAACATCTTTTTTCAATGTATCCATTAATAATTCACGGGAGACTTGCATATCGGATTTATACGGAATATAGTAAGGATATATAAATGTAGAATTCACTTCAAAAATATTTGAGGCGATATTCCTGGTGATCTTACGATCCGGATTTTTAGTATCAGTCCATGACCATTCCGATTGAAAATATGAAGGTTCTGCTATAAAAAAATGTTCTGTATTGGTTGGTGTGAATTTTACCAAATTTCCATAAAGCGGAAGAGCAGATTTTTCAGCTTGATAATCATCCTGAAAATCATCCCATGCCCATCCTGATCCCTGCACATCATCCTGTAGCACATCTTTGACCAGATATATTTTTTTGTTCGTTTGTTTTAAAAAATTAACCACGGGATGATCTGGCCATAATTCATGAAACAAGGTAGGATCACCCATTCCTTTAATGATAAGGCTATCACCAAAGACTGCCATTCGCACAGAAGGCAATGTATCAGGTAGCAACATAAGGGCTGTATACAAAGTAAGAATTTTAGTATTTGAAGCCGGTGTAAAATATTTGTCGCCATTCATTGAATAGAGTGTCTTCTGAGTGACAGGATCAAATAATACAAAACCTGTAAAATGATTATTGAATACGGGTGACTGTTCTAATAAAGAAGGCAGGTTTGGAGTATTGCCTGCAGACTTTTTTGATGAATTGCACGATAATATTAAAATTGAGAGGCAGCAGCACGAAACTATATATAGTGTATTTCTAAATTCTGATCGTATTTTCATAAGAAGAGTAAAGTTGGTAAATTCATATCATTATCTTTGAAAATAAATACTTGAAAAACTTCATTTTAATAATTGGTTTATTTTGGCTTATAAGCCCTCTGCAGTCTCAGTCCATTGAGGCCGTCTCATCAGCTTATCGTCAGGCATCCTCGCAAGTAGCCCTTCTTTCGAATAAAGAACAATTTATTCCAATCAAAAACCTGGACCATTTGAGACCACTGTTGATTTCAGATCATGTAGATCATACCTTGACTGAACTATTAAGTAATTATATCACATGCCCGATGGCTACCTCCCGTGTTCTTGAAAATCGTACCTGGGTTACGGGAACCAATCTATTTATTATTGAAATAGATATCGATCACACGACATCAAATCAATTGTTTAGATTGTCGGCTACAGCACATAATCTGAATCAGCCATATGTTGTAATTTTCATTCATGGAAGACCTGCATCCATACCCCTTGGTTTATTTGATGAGGCCAAAGCTATCGTGTTTTCCTGGGGATATTCAGATTACATAAGTACGCATATAGCACAAGTCCTATTTGGGGCCGAAGGGTCTACTGGACACTTACCATTTTACGTCAACGCGAAATACCGATCCGGCAATGGCATAGAAACTTCCTCATTAAATAGATTGAAATACGGTCCACCCGAGATCGTCGGAATTCAAAGTAATTTATTTGAATTTGCTTTAAAGACGGGTATCGAAGATGCTATAAAAAATAAAGTTTTCCCTGGAGCCAATCTTTTGGTTGCAAAGGATGGAACTGTTATTTTCCATGAAGCTTTCGGCAAACCTACTTATGAATCTGATGAACCGCTTCATAAAGATGATCTATATGACCTCGCGTCCATCACGAAAATTTTCGGAGCCACACTTGGGAGTATGTACCTGAATAGTAAAGGAGAGTTTAATCCTGATCGTACGCTTAGCACGTATCTGCCCTCATTTAAAAAAACAAACAAAGCGGATCTTTTGTGGAAAGATATTCTTACTCACCGGGCAGGGCTGCCGGCAAGTATAGTTTATTATCGAAAATTATTGGATGCCAAAGGCCAATATCTAAAACGAACCATAAAACCAATTTCACGTAGACGATTTCCTATAGAAGTAAACGATCATTTATTCGCGAATAAAAAAATTCCATCCAGACTTATAGAGGAAATTAAACGCATTCCATTATTGGCAAAGCAAGATTATGTTTACTCGGACCTTTCTATGATTTTATTATATAAAACGATTGAACAAATCAGCCACCAACCCTTTGACCAATTTTTAAACCAGCACCTTTATGGACCAATTGGTGCCGACCACACCCTGTTTTTTCCGTTGAATTCTTTTACAAAAGATAAAATTGTACCTACCGAGCAGGATACTTTTTTCAGGCATACTTTGGTACAAGGATTTGTCCACGATGAAAATGCAGCACTCTTAGGAGGTATTTCCGGACATGCCGGATTATTCAGTAATGCCAATGATATGGCTAAACTAGCTCAAATGATTTTAAATAAAGGTACTTATGGAGGAATTCAATATTTAAGTCCGGAGACGATAGCGCTTTATACTTCTTATCAATATCCTGAATTAGAAAACCGACGTGGTCTTGGATTTGATAAACCATTGTTAAAATATGATCTAAATGCCAGTGCTGTTGCTCGGGATGCCAGTCCGTT
The DNA here is from genome assembly GCA_040007895.1 of Saprospiraceae bacterium. GTDB lineage: Bacteria > Bacteroidota > Bacteroidia > Chitinophagales > Saprospiraceae > JADJLQ01. Next base: position 3,118 of record JBDTUE010000404.1, read on the forward strand.
GAGTTTCGGTCATTCGGGATTTACAGGTACGTTCATTTGGATAGATCCTAAATATAATCTTACCTATATCTTATTGACCAACCGGGTAAACCCCACAAGAGCCAATAATAAAATCAGTCAATATTCTATCCGGCCGTGTATTCAACAGATTATTTATGACCATATTCTTATAAAGGAGTAATTACTTTTTAAAAAATCAATTGAAATGAATACATTTTTTTGGATTTTATGGTGGGTCGTGGTTATAGGTACATTGGTATTATATTATTTTTTCTTCGTTGGTCTTGCTGATGGATCAGTATCAGGTTTTAATGGTGGTATATGGACCGCTATTGTAATTGGATTTCCTTCTTTATTGGGTGGAACCTATTGGTTAAAAAATCATGGCTGGATTAAAGTAGCTGCATTATTGTTAAGAATACCTGCTCTTCCGATGATTGGTTATCTGGTTTTTTTAATTGCAGTCATGGCAGGGGGGCCTACGAGATGGAACTAAAAATGAA
>JBDTUE010000405.1:0-3597 GCA_040007895.1 Saprospiraceae bacterium
TCCGTCTCTAAATAGATCCACTTTAATTCAGGCGCTTTGGCCCTTATTTCTCTCTCAAATTTATTAGTCAATTTGCTTAGATCAAGTATTGAAATGGAGTGATCTACTTTGATTTTAAGACACATGAGGACTTCACCCGGACCCTGCTGTATGGTGATACAATTAATTAATTTAATTATTTCAGGATGTTTTTTGGCTTCCATTGCGACCAGGTCCATGATCATGTCGTCGGCACTTTCTCCAATCAATAAAGATTTGACTTTGATTGAAAGGAAAATAGCAACCGAAATCAAAACGATGCCGATCCCCAATGAACCCAATGCGTCAAATCGGCCATCGCCTGTCGAATATGCTGCAGTAAGAGCCGCCAGAGCAATCACCAATCCAAGTACTGCGGCTGAGTTTTCACCAAAAATTACAATCAGGTCACTGTCTTTGGTTCTGCTTAAATATTTGAAGAAGCCCAGTTTCCCTCTCCGTTTATTCAATTCCACGATATTAGAAAAAGTAGCATATCCTTCTAAGCAAAGGGATAATAATAAAATACCAAGACCCCAGGCAAAATTTTCAATAGGTTCAGGATGATTGAATTTGTGCACACCTTCATAAATGGAAAACATGCCACCTATTGAAAATAAAAGCATTGCTACCATAAATGACCAGAAATAGACTTCCCTTCCAAAACCCAGAGGATGTTTATCATTGGCCGGTCGTTGTGCTTGTTTTACACCTACTAATAATAATGCCTGGTTGGCGCAGTCCGAAAAGGAATGAATGGTTTCTGCCAGCATAGCACCTGATCCGGTCATAAAAGCAGCAAAACCTTTAGAACTGGCTATTAAAATATTTACAATCAGACTTTGTATGATATGGCCTGTGCCATGACTTTCTTTTTTGTCCATTTATTTCAAGGAATTAAAAAACAATTTTATATCCGATCTTCTTTCTTCTTATCATTCTTTCCAAAACCCTAACCAGGTGATCCAATCAATATTGTTTATCAGAAATTGAATACTCTTTAATCATTTTCCAAAAAATTGAATCAACGGCTTATCGATTCTTTTTGCCCAGGCAGCTTCATTGTGTTCAGCACCCTGTGCTATTTGATAGTTGATTTGATATCCTTTGGTTTTTAAATATTGCACAGTCTCATCGATACCGGGTCTTAATTTTGCTTCTAATCCTTCAGTCCCATCATCTACATAAAGATTGATATTTTTTTTAGGTCCGTCATATTTTTTTATTTCTTTAAGGATATCAAACTGATCTATCTTAAAAGCGGGTGAAAGGCATGCTGCTCCTGAAAAAGTATCATCATGATACCAGGCCAGGTTAAGTGCTATTAATCCACCCATACTTGAACCCATGGTCGCAGTATGTTTTCTGTCTGATAGGGTATGATACGCACTATCTACCCATGGCTTGACTTGCTTAATGATAAAATCAGCATATGGGCTTTCTTTAATGACTGAACCGTATTCTTGTGTTCTGGCAGAAGTATTATCTATTGCCACGACGATAGGAGTGGAGATTTTTCCCTGCATAGAGAGTGAATGAATGGTTTCATCCAGTTTCCATTCCTGGTGATTAAAAGTCTTGGTAGAATCAAACTGGTTTTGGCCATCATGTACATAAATAACCGGATACTTTGTAGTTGCATCTTTTCGATATCCTTCAGGCAGCCATACTGTTATTTTTCGATCAGCTAATCCATTGTTTGGGTGGAAAATCCGGAAATCTGCTGTGCCAGAGCTAAGCATTAGAGGTGCCATAGGATTTTTAAAATCTTCAATTACAAAATACACTTCGGTATCCCGCGCTACTTCGAGGATGCTGTTGCCGGGTATTTTTCCTTTGTTGGATATTGCTTCCCTGTCAAAACTTCCCAGGGTAAATTTAAACTCGAGATGACGGCTACTATCCGAAACCGGAAAAGTTTGTTCCCATCTGGTTTCAGAACGTTTTTTCATTGCCAATCCTTTCGGATACCAAAAACCCAAAGCAGGGATATTACCGGCAAGAAAAATAGTATCCGTTTCAGCCAAAGGCTCCTCGGTATCAAGTACGATTTTGACCAAATGATCATTTGACTTTGGAAGAGTTGAAGATTGTTTACACGACCAAAGTAATAATGTAAAAATAATGATATGTAAATGCTTCATATGCGCAAAGGTAATACTCTGACAGGCACCCTAAAAGTGGTATATTTGCGCGCTCAATGAAAAGGATAAGAAATTTTTGTGTAATTGCTCATATTGATCACGGTAAAAGCACCCTGTCGGATCGCATGCTCGAGATCACCAAGACTATAGCTGTGCGGGATATGCAGGATCAGGCTCTCGATAATATGGACCTTGAACGGGAGAAAGGTATCACCATTAAAAGCCATGCTATCCAGATGACTTACCGGCATACGGATGGTACAGATTACACCCTTAATCTGATTGATACACCCGGGCATGTAGATTTTGCGTACGAAGTGTCAAGATCTATCGCAGCTTGTGAAGGGGCTTTGTTATTAGTTGATGCCACGCAAGGGATCCAGGCTCAAACGATTTCCAATCTGTATATGGCTATCAATCACAACCTGGAAATCATTCCGATACTAAATAAAATAGATAGCGAAGCAGCTATGCTGGATGAGGTTAGTGATCAGATCATTGACCTTGTAGGTTGTAAAAAAGAATCTATTCTACACGCCAGCGGTAAGACGGGGCAAGGTGTTCCAGAAATATTAAGTGCCATCGTTGAGAAAATCCCTCATCCTAAAGGCGATCCTAATGCACCCCTGCAGATGTTGATCTTCGATTCTGTATTTAATTCATTCAGAGGAATAGTGGCTTATTACCGGATCTTTAATGGTACGATCAAACAAGGTCAAAAAGTAAGATTTGTATCGACCGGCAAAAATTACAATGCTGACGAAATCGGAATACTACAATTAAAGCAAATTAAAAAACCTGAACTCAGCGCCGGCAATGTGGGCTATATTATCAGTGGTATCAAAGACAGTAAAGAAGTTAGAGTAGGGGATACCATCACTCACGCTGATAGACCAGGTGAGCAGATTCACGGCTTTGAAGAAGTAAAACCAATGGTATTCGCCGGGATATATCCGATAGACAACGATGACTATGAAGATCTGAAAGACAGTATTCAAAAACTTCAGTTGAATGATGCTGCCCTGGTATTCGAAAATGAAACGTCCGCTGCTCTTGGTTTTGGTTTTCGATGTGGATTCCTCGGGATGCTACATCTTGAAATCGTACAGGAAAGATTGTCCAGAGAGTTTAGACAAGAAGTCATCACGACGGTACCTAACGTATCGTACTTTGCTTATACAGCGAAAGGTGATAAAATCAATATTCAAAATCCACACGAACTGCCCGATCCAAGTTTTATCTCTAAAGTCGAAGAGCCATATATAGATGCTCAGATCATTACGCGGCCTGATTTTATCGGTTCTATTATTTCATTGTGTATGGATAAAAGAGGCCGGCTGGTAAAACAACATTATCTGACACCTCAACGCGTTGAACTTCAATTCGAATTACCGCTTGCAGAAATCGTTTTTGATTTTTATGATCGCCTGAAATC
>JBDTUE010000406.1:0-3586 GCA_040007895.1 Saprospiraceae bacterium
GCTGTAATAAAGTCAAGATCTTTGGCTGCAGCTTTCATTTTCTTTTCTGTTTCAGCGATGAGTTTTTCTATTTCATCCCTGCCCAGATATTCCGTGACCGGATCAGCCGCCATGATCCCGCGATCTCCAGGTTCGATATACGCTTTGGGTATAGCCCTGAAATCGAGAATGGATCGTTGATTCATGATCTCATCTCTTGATTTCGCCATCGTTTGGGGTAAAATATTATTTTCCTCATTATAGATCATTTGTTTTGCACGTCGACGTCCGGTCTCATCGATGGTGCGTTGCATGCTATCTGTGATCTTATCTGCATAAAAAATAACCTTGCCATTGATATTACGAGCTGCACGTCCTGCAGTCTGAGTGAGTGAGCGGGCATTGCGCAGAAATCCTTCTTTATCTGCATCCAGGATAGCAACGAGTGAAACTTCAGGAAGATCAAGTCCTTCTCTTAAAAGATTTACACCGACCAATACATCAAAATTGCCCAATCGGAGATCCCTCAAAATTTCTACCCGGTCCATAGTCAACACTTCAGAGTGAATATACTTTGCGCTGATATTGAGTCGAGCCAGATATTTGCTAAGCTCTTCGGCCATTCGTTTAGTTAGAGTAGTGATCAATGTACGTTCATTCAACTTTACCCGTTTACCGATCTCCTCCATTAGATCATCAATCTGATTAAGCGAAGGTCTTACTTCTATGGGAGGATCTAATAACCCTGTTGGCCGCACGATTTGTTCAACTACTGAACCCATAGTTTGTTCGAGTTCAAAATCACCCGGTGTAGCACTTACATAAATCACCTGGTTGACAAGTCCTTCAAATTCATCGAAACTTAATGGTCGGTTATCAATAGCGGAGGGCAGCCGGAATCCAAAGTTGACCAGGTTGAGTTTACGGGCCCGATCTCCTCCCCACATTCCACGGACCTGAGGTATTGTAGCATGGCTTTCATCGATGACCATAAGATAATCTTCAGGAAAGTAATCCAATAAACAAAAAGGCCGGGTTCCCTGAGGTCTTCCATCAAAAAAACGAGAATAGTTTTCTATACCGGAACAATAACCAAGTTCACGGATCATTTCAAGGTCAAAGTTTACACGCTCATGAATTCGTTTAGCTTCAGAGTAGCGACCTTCAGCCTGGAAAAATTTTTCATGTTCATGGAGTTCATCTTCAATATCGCGAATGATATATTTCAATCTATCCCGTGGGGCAACATAAAGATTAGCGGGGAAGATGGCCGCGTTCTCCATCGTTTCAATTCGTTTACCCGTTTCGATCTCGATTTGTTCAATCGTTTCGATTTCATCACCAAAAAAAATGACCCGGTAGCCATAGTCGACATAAGGAAGATAAATATCTACGGTATCACCCCGTACCCTGAAGCGACCGCGCTTTAGTTCAATATCCGTTCGGGAATAAAGACTTTCAACCAAATTATGCAGGAAGGCATTGCGGGATATTTTTTTACCTTTTTCTATCCGGATGATACCTCCTTTATAATCTTCAGGATTACCCATACCATAGATACAGGATACAGAAGCTACAAGAATGATATCCCGACGGCCGGATAATAAAGTGGAGGTAGCTCTTAACCTGAGTTTGTCTATCTCTTCGTTGATACTTTGATCTTTTTCAATAAACGTATCCGTGACACTGATATATGCTTCAGGCTGATAATAATCATAGTAGGAAACAAAATACTCGACCGCATTATCAGGAAAAAAGTCTTTAAACTCTCCGTAAAGCTGGGCAGTAAGTGTTTTATTATGCGAAAGTATTAGAGTAGGTCTTTGAACCTGCTGTATAACATTGGCTATTGTAAATGTTTTACCACTACCGGTGACGCCAAGGAGCACCTGGGTTCTTTCATTTTCTTTTACACCACGTACGAGTTGGCGGATGGCTTCGGGCTGATCTCCTGTGGGAGAGTATTTAGAGGTGAGTTTAAAAGGCATGCGGGATGCAAAAATACAGGTTCAGATTCAAAGTCAAAGTGTGACTTTCCTGAAGGGATCCCACTGGACAAGTCACCCCTTGACTTAATCCGATGAAGCCTTAACAGTTAGTTTACTGACATCATTCGCTTTAATAACACTCTATAGAAATACCTGCCATGAAACGAACTATCCATCAATCCCTCTTTGCCGCCTTTCTCATTTTTGTAAGTATCTTTCTTCTGGCTTATTTAATGAGCCATAGATATCATAGGGATCCGCGCATGGTCCACCTATCCTTGGAAAAAAGAATTTATTCATAAAATAAAATAAATACGCCGTTTCCTTATACTTACCGCGCAGCAATATTATCCTTCAATAAATCCTTTAATTGTTCCAAAGCTCTGTTTAACCTGGGAATAGATTCATGTTGCACATAAGGATCTTCGGGATGAAGACGGACATAGTTCTGATGATAGTCTTCCGCTTTCCAGAATTTTGAGGTAGGTACGATTTGCGCTGCAATAGGCTTGGAATATTTACCGGAAGCGGTTAATTGTTTAATATAATCTTCAATAATTTTCTTCTCTTCATTATTATTATAAAAAGCTATTGACCGGTATTGGCTACCATGATCAGGACCTTGTCCGTTAACCTGGGTTGGATCCTGTGCTGCAAAAAATACCCTTACTAAACTTGCATAGCTGACGACAGAAGTATCATAACTGACTTCAATGGACTCAGCATGTCCCGTCATACCAGAACCAACTTGTTCATAGGTCGGGTTTTCTTCATTGCCTCCGGAATAACCTGAAACCACATTCTTTACTCCATTAATACTTTCATATACCGCTTCCATACACCAAAAACATCCTGCAGAAAATATCGCTTTTCCGAATTTTGGAGCGACACCTACTTTTGCATTCTTTTCAAATTTTAATGCTACTCCATCCATACAATACCGTAAACCAGTAGGTCGTGGACCATCATTAAATACGTGACCGAGATGAGCATCACACCGGGCACAGGATATTTCATCCCGCACCATACCAAGTGATTCATCGCTTGATACTTTTACACTCTTTGAAAAATAAGGTGCAAAAAAACTGGGCCATCCGGTACCGGAATTGAACTTGGCTTTCGAACTAAATAAAGGATTTTTACATGACACGCAAATGAAAATTCCATCCTCATGATTATCATTTAATTCACTGGTAAACGGGCGTTCGGTTCCTTGCTCCCGGGTGATATGATATTGCTCCGGAGTGAGTATTTTTTTCCATTCTGCATTCGTCTTGATGACTTTTTCTGTCCAGGAAGTGTCTACATAACCAGACTCGGGGGATTCTTCTAAAACAACAGCACCGGAGAAGTCGTTATTTTCAGATTTCTTATCGGAACATTGACTAATGTTCGTAAAAAGGAGAATTGCTAAAAGCCAATGATTCATGTGAGATTTTATTTTTATAATTAATATTGCAAATATCCGCTGGTTTTATCACATCTATCTTACAAAATGAAGTTTTACAAAATCGATGGTGAGACATATTCCTGAATATATACGAAAGAAAGGTCCATCAGGTTTACTATAAAAAATATTAAAATTTGATTTTGCAATTTTAATATTTCATTTGTGAAAA
>JBDTUE010000407.1:0-3551 GCA_040007895.1 Saprospiraceae bacterium
TGTCATTGCATTTTCACGGGCAATTGATTCGTTTTTCAAGTATACATTTTGCTGCCTGCCTGTACGGTAGTCAGGCTCGACCAGTATTTTGGCACAGTCCTGTCCTAGATCCTGAATATCCGGTAATGTAAATAAAGGTTCAGTTTCTTTAAAGCGATTTTACCCACTTAAAACAGCGAAGAACCAGATAATTTAATCGAGTATGTAAAAAATCAAGAAGAACATCATTATAAAAAAACGTTCATAGAAGAGCTGAAAGAAATATTAAAAGAGCATGAAGTTATATACGATGAGAAATATCTATTGTAGTTATATTGTAATATTCAACCACTCTGTGGTTGTAAAATCAGTTATTTAATAACCCCGCATTGCATGCGGAGTTATTAATATTAAATCCCTCCAGGATTTATATCAGCAAGTTGATATCCATTCGAAATACAATATTATTTCATAAAATTATCATTAAATGTTGGCCTTGAGTCTAGGGTGTCCAATTGGTGAAAACGCGAAAAAAGCTTATTCCGTCAAGCCGGCTATTCAAATGGAGACTGAAAGCAATTCATCCGGTCGGAAAGATAGTTTAGGAAATTAAATATGGTCTACTATTTCAGGCTCAGATTCTTTAAAAGGATGACGCTGAACCCAATCTTTTTTCTGATTGAGAAAATCCAGTAAATACGGAACAAAAGTATTGTTGATCACTTTGCGGTGTTTGATATAACAGGTCAGTGAATGAGGAACTGCACCCACACTACTTTTAATTTCCAATGCAGTGCGGGAAAATCTTGTAGCCGACTTGCCTAATGTGATAGAAACTCGAAGTATATCAAAAAGTATATTAAGGTAGATCTGGTATTTTTTATTCTCATCTTCATTGATACCCAAAAAATGAGCTTCTGCCTCCATCCCGTCTTCGATGATCGTATAAAACGCGATGATCCGGCCATCAACCGAATAAGTATAAAAATGACATTGGTCGCCCAGGTTCTTCTTCAGTTGATAGAAATAATCTTTATGAAGGTCTATCAGGTTAAAATCAGCATGAGTAGAGGTGCATTTGTACAATTCAAAAATAGTATCGTTTAATTGATATGTTTCTGCTGTCGTAAGCTCCTTTCTGACTATAGGAGTAGCGGCTTTAATAGCTCTGCGGGCACGAACTCTGTATTTGGAATGTAATTCATTCATATAATCATCAAAACAGGTCCAGGAATCATGGTGTTTGACCATCATATTGGGCTGAATCTCAAATTTGTGAAACGTACTCTCATCGAGAATATGTTCTTGTCTGAAAAAGTCCTTCACCAGGATCACATTCGTATCAATGTCTTTAGCACGCAACCAGCCTTGCATTTCCTCTATGACGTGTTGATAGATCAGACCTTTATGTTTTTCATATTCAAAACAATTGATCACTCCATAAGGACCACTCAATAATAAGTTACCACAGACCAGGGTATTAAATTCTACCAGGTTAACGACCAATGATTTTAATCTTGCATGAAGTTTACAGAAGATATCATCATCTTCTCCAAACCGTACACTTTGGCTGGCACGGAAATATTTAATCTGAAAATAATAAAAGCCTATGACGTGTTGGTGTTGATCGGACAATACTGCGTAGACCGGTCTCAATCCATCTGGTGGACAGTCTTCGATCGTTTTAAGGAAGGAGTATCCTAAAAATATCCCACAGTCAGGTAATTTCAGGACTTTATCATAGACCTGATCCAATTTAAAACTAATCGCCAAAGAAAAAGTATGTGAATAACCCGCTATTTTAATTGGAATTTCATTCATACGGCGATTCTTTTAGCATCAACACAAATCATCGCTCGCCAAAAGCTGTATTGATAAAGATCAACCTGAGAGACTCTTACATTCATAGCAATAGACAGTTCCATTAACGCCGCGAAATTAACGGCCTTTTGAGTAAAAAATGATAAATTAAGTGTGCTAACTTCTTTTAAAAATTTAATATCGACTAATAGAACACATTACAGGATTAAACAGTCATTTTTTTAGAATTTGAGGGTGTAGGACAAATTGCATTTGTTGAATAGCTCAGCCAATGATTTCGGTGCCTATGCCCCTAATAAACATGGTAGATTATTAACCATAAATATTGAGCGTCTATGCCGCCTATGCACCATTTTGCTGCAGAGCAGCTCAATAATTTTAGTAACTCTAGATAATAGGTTAACAAGGTGCAGCGCACCGAAATATTTAAATCAAGAAATGTAATAGTGTAAGTTGTCCTACACCCGAATTTGATGCGCCAATGACTGTGCTGATATAAGTCCTTATATTTGAGTAATCCATGAATATATCTCCTGCAATATTAACAGTTGTCCGGTATAGCTTTTTATCCGGATTCTTATTGTTATTAGCAGGAAATTCTTTGTCGGCACAGAGTCATAAAGGCTGTGGTGTCAATGCGTATTATGATGGTTATCCACTGGAGTATTTAAACAATGTATCCCCTTCAGCCTTAGAATCCCGAAGTACAACCGTATTAACCGTTGTGATTCATGTGGTATGGAATAAAGCCGGGGAAAACATTCCGGATCAACAAGTACTTGCCCAGATCGACCGCTTAAATGAAGATTTTAATGATCCGGATATTGATAAAATGAATGTTCCCAAAGAATTCCGTCCATTTATAGCAAATCCTCAGATCAGGTTTTGCCTCGCCTCCAAAGACCCAAGCGGAAAAAGTCATTCCGGCATTACAAGGACTCAAACCAATATCGAATTAGTTGGTTCCAAAAGAGATGCTACGAATAAAAATGTAATTCATTATACCGGTAAAGGCGGTGAAGATGCCTGGGATCCTTCGAAGTATATTAATATCTGGGTTGGTAAATTGGATAATATTTTCGGAAGAAGCACTATTGGAGGAAATGTTCCGGTTGTAGCAGAAGATGGCATCGTCATAGATCCGGACTATTTCAATTCTGACCTCAAAACCAATAAATTTGGTCGAACCCTGGTACACGAAATGGGTCATTACTTAGGGCTGTTACACATTTGGGGACTGTCTATCGGTGATTGTACAGAAGATGATGGACTGGCAGATACGCCACCTCAGGAAGGACCATATTATGATTGTCCGAAATATCCACAAATGTCATGCAACGCCAGTAATATGTTTATGAATTATATGGATTTTGTGGATGATATCTGTATGCATTTCTTTACGAAAGATCAGGTGAAAGTTATGTCCAATACCTTGTTAGCTTCGCGTCAAAGTTTAGCAGGTGGAATGTCTGCCTGTAGCAAGCAGCCACAAGCAATTCCTATTGACAGCCTGTCTATAAAAATTTCTTCTTCAAAAGGGGTGATACAATTGGAATCCCCTGCATTGCCAGAAATGAATATCTATTTTTTGACTTTTAATGCATTGGGGCAAAAAATCACCGAACAAAAACTCACCATAGTCCAGAGAGGTGAAATAAATATTAAAGACTGGCCGGCGGGAATTTACTTTTTATATTTTCGTTATAATAAAGAATACAGAACCATTAAATTTATCAAAGCCTGACATGAAA
>JBDTUE010000408.1:0-3533 GCA_040007895.1 Saprospiraceae bacterium
TTACATTTAAGGAAGATGTGGCAGATATAAGGAATAGTAAGGTGGTGGATCTGATATGCGAGTTGGAAGATTTTTCGATTGAGGTGGATGTGATTGATCCGCATGCTTCGGCGGAAGAGGTGAAGCATGAATACGGAATATCTTTAAAACGTGAGGCAGAAGGGAAGTATGATGCCATTGTAGTGGCTGTAGGACATAAAGAATATGTAAAGATGTCTGCTCAAGTTTTACAGTCCATTTCAAAGGGTGAATTAATGTTAGTGGACATAAAGGGCATCAAATCAAAAGAAGGGATCAATAAATACTGGAAATTATAAAGTCTGGAGCGTGTTATCCATGAAAAAAACTTTAATTTATTTTGTCATAGGATTAAGTTTCACGCTGTCTGGAATTTCCTGTACACATGAAAAGATAATAACCCAGCATTCAGATGCCTCACACAGTCGGATGATTGTAATAAATACTGAGGTCAATTACGACAAACCAATAATTTTTGATAAGGAAGTTACCATTTACCCTGAAGCGTTTATAACTACAACTGGAAAAGGGAAAATAATTTTTACAAAAAAAGTGAATATAATTGGTGAGTCCCAGGTGTTTGATACCGATATCGATGTAACTTTTCAATCGGCTACAATAAGCGCTATAAACCCGACCTGGTTTGGTGCCAGGGGCTATGATGAATTGGATGATACTAAAGCGTTTCAAAAAATTCTCTCGATTATAAAGGTTTATCCAAATTCAATTAACATTGAAATTCCCATTGGCATTTTTAAAATTTCAAAGACACTGATGCTGGGAAATGAAATTCCGAATGGAAAATCAATTAATCTGATCGGCCAGTCCATGAGCGTAGGTTCTTTCTCTGGTTCTGTCCTCGAGTGGGTTGGAGAACCTGGTGGAAGTATGTTGTTATTGAAAAACATCTGTGTCAGCATTCTTGACGGAATTGATTTTATGGCTTCTCCGGATCACCTAATGAAACACAATCTTGAATTTCGTCCTTATGACTACCAGATAACTGTAAAGAATTGCTCTTTATCCGGATGTGCAGGACCAGGTTCGGCAAATATAAATTTGAATAAGGATAATGATGCGCAGGTCTCTGAAATTCAATTTCAAAACTGTACGTTTCATGGATATACCAGAGATAACAAAACCTGGAACACGGAATCGGCTATTGCGGGCGGGAAAGGAAACACTAAAAATTTTTCATTCCAGTCATGTTCATTTTTAGGATATACGGACGCAGCCATCAATATAGGTAGTACGGACATGTTAAGAGTGGATTTCTGCACATTTGCTTTGAATGAGGTGGATATCAAATGTATCATAGGGAATACGTTTGCTACATCAAATTACAGCGAACAGTCTAAATCTTTTTTTCAAAGCGGAATGTCCGGGAATCTTTCTTTTACAACATTTGCCAATAACTATTTTGACGGAAATGAAAAAGATGATTATTTTATTCGCGATGGATCAGGCGGACTGATCTTATTGAATAATAATTTTGGAGGAAACGGCGGATATGACAAAATCAATAAGATCAGCTGGGATAGTAAGGATCTAAGTCACATATTTAGTGTCGATAATTTTTACCGTAACAGCCCCGATATTAATAGTCCATTTGTCGACAGAAACAATCGGACGCAAACATTGAATATTATGACCGATGGAGATAAGATAGGAGCAGATGGTGGCCATTTCAGAGTATTGAAGGGAGAATGAATTTTGCAACCATATAGACCATTGAATTGAGCCTTTATTCGATATTGAATTATATAACCCATCATCCTTTAAACAGGGATCACAAAGCGAAAGCCGTTTTTCGTTTTCTCAAATGGCAGCTAACGTCAAGACTTAATCCTACTCCCATAATTTATTCTTTCACAGATCATGCAAAGCTGATCATTCAGAAAGGGATAAGTGCAGCCACCGGTAATTTGTATTGCGGGTTATACGAATATAATGAGATGGGATTTCTTTTACATCTTCTCAGGCCTGAAGATGTGTTTGTAGATGTAGGTGCGAATATTGGAAGTTTTACGGTACTGGCCAGCGCACAGATTGGAGCCCATTCTATTTCAATTGAACCCCTACCCGCCACATACACCAGCCTGTTGAAGAACATTGCCATCAATCAAATCCAGGACAAAGTTATTGCGCTTAATCTCGCGCTTGGATCCAAAAAGGGGACGCTCGATTTTACGAGTCATCTTGATTCTATGAATCATGTGGCGAATGCAGGAGAACCGAATACTGTAAAAGTGCAGGTTGAATGTTTAGACTCGATTATAGAAAGTAATCGAATACCCATACTACTCAAAATTGATGTGGAAGGATTTGAAACAGAAGTGATCAATGGTGCAGAAGCCCTTTTGAAGAAGAATGCATTGAAGGCCATCATCATTGAGTTGCCGGGTATAGGATCAAGATATGGTTTTGATGAAAGTTTGCTGCATGAAAAACTGATGGCAGTGGGTTTTCAACCCTTTCAGTATGATCCTTTAAAAAGAGAATTAAAATCTATTCAAAAATTCGGTACACAAAATACTATTTACATCAGGGATTTGAATTTCGTCAGGGAAAGAATATCAACAGCACCTAAAATAAAAATCCTTCATCATGTATTGTGAAATTTCTTGTGCCTGGTTATGGATTTGGGGTTTATTTGAGCCACCCAAATAGCATTTTATGAAGCAAGCATCGGATATAATCCTTCAATCCTGAGAATCAAGTGAACTGATGAAGATATTAGTGTTAACCGATCGATATGAATACGCCATTGGTAATATATTCGCCTCTACATTGAATAAAATGGGGCATGAAGTGCAGATTTTTGATTTGCTTACCGCCATCAATAAATATGTCCGATTAGGTAAAGCTGGTCGGGTGATGCAGTCGTTTATTCCTCTTGAAGCCTGGATAAAAAAAGGAAATAGAGAATTAGCTGTAGTGATTAAAGAATTTAAACCTGATCAAATTATTATTTCAGGACATGTTCAGGTTCTCTATGGAACAATGGCCTTTGCTAAATCCATTTTGCCTGAGCTTAAAATCACCCAGTTTTGGCCAGACACCTTCATCAATTTGTCCCAGGTTCAATTGAATCTGGTGACCATGGTTGACAAGCTGGTTTCATACAGCAGGGCCTCGCTTAAAATATTTGAACAACTTGGTTTTAGACATGTCGAATGGATGCCTTTTGCAGGAGATGTTAATTTTTTAGGCACGAGCGACAACAGTAACCATGATTTTAGATATGATGTAACTTTTATCGGTGCATGGCGACCCGAAAGAGAAAAAATCATGGTAGCGGCTATTAAAAATATACCAGATCTGAGGTATCGATTGGTAGGTCCAAACTGGAAGAGAAATCTAAATAAAAAAGAGATCTCAAAATACGTAGATGATACTCCAATATTAGGCAGAGCTTATGGCGATTTTATCAGAAGTTCGAAAATAAATTTAAATATCATTGACGATACAAATTATCCTGCAGCTAATATGCGATTCTTTGAAGTACCTGTAGC
>JBDTUE010000409.1:0-3521 GCA_040007895.1 Saprospiraceae bacterium
ATTTTCTTTAAATTTAAAGAGGATAATTTTGTTGGTGAAAAATCAGAATCGTGAAAAAAATTTATTACTTATTCCTGCTTCATTTTTTATTTCTTTCTGCTTGTATAGAACCTAAAGCCGGCTATGATTTTTTAGCCCCGGGAATATGGCGCGGAGTTTTACATCTCAATCCTGAACCAAAACCAACACTGAAAGATGAGATCAAACGATATGAAAAAGAAGGTACACATCCTATTTATAATGTAGAAGATGAGTTGCCCTTCTTTTTTGAAGTGAAGTATGCTGAAGGTAAAAAACAGCCCTATCTTGAAATTATCAATGGTCCTGAACGAATAAGGATTGATGATGTATTTATGGGCAGAAACAGGACAACTGCAGAAGACACGGTAATGATCGATTTTGCTGTCTTTGATTCACATTTGAGAGGTATAGCCAGGGAAGGCATTATTGAAGGTGAATGGGTTGTAAGAAACAAAGTAAATTATCGGATTCCTTTTACGGCTCATTTTGGACAAAAAGATCAATTTAATGTCCTACCGGTTAGTCCAACCGGAGACTTGACTGGATTCTGGGCTTGCAAGTTTGACTTAAATGAAACAGTTCCATATGATGCTGTTGGAGAATTTACCCAGAAGGGATCAGAGCTAAATGGCACTTTCAGGACAGAGACGGGTGATTACAGATATTTACATGGTACGGTAGCAGGAGATCGATTTTATATGTCATGTTTTGATGGATCGCATGCCTATTTGTTTTATGGTAAGTTTAATGGAGATTCAATTATCGGATCCTTTCAATCCGGAAGGTCTGCAGTGTCCTTATGGGAAGGTGTAAAGAATGATAAAGCAACTCTCAAATCTGCACTTTCATTAAATAAACCAACGAAAATCCCTGTTCAATTTAATTTTCTGGATTCAGAAGGCAAAATCAAATCGCTCAAAGATTATACTGGCACCGTAAAAATTTTACAGGTTATGGGTACCTGGTGTCCAAACTGCTATGATGAGACAAAATTTATCAAGGAATATTTAAAGAATAATCCAGGTAAAGGTATTGATGTCATTGGATTGGCTTGTGAACGATACAAGGATACATCGCAGGCCATTCGGGCAATTAAGACCTATAAAACGCGAATGGACATACCATATGATATACTCCTTGCTTCAACAACTTCCAGAAAAATAGAATCCAATAAACAAGTTCCCTTTATCGATTCATTAATCGCATTTCCAACAATGGTCATTCTGGATAAATCAAATATCATCCAGGTGATACATACTGGATTTGACGGACCTGCAACCAGTCAATATGAGTCTTTTAAAAAAGAATTTGATGGTATCATTAGTTCGCTGTTAAAAAACCAACATTGACCTAAACGAGAGTTTGTTAGCTTACTTATTTTTTCAACAAATAGATTAATCAATATCCAAATTAAAATCTCATGAATGTTTTAATCACCGGAGCATCTTCAGGAATAGGAAGGGCTACTTCAATTGAATTTGCGAAACATGGCCATAACCTTATCCTTTGCGGGCGCAGGGCAGATCGTTTGTTGACATTAAGTGATGAACTACAATCAACGTACCATGTCAAAGTTCATACATTGGCTTTTGACATCCGGAACTATGAAGAGACAAAATCAGCGATAGAGTCAATACCAGCCGATTTAATCAACATTGATGTTTTATTAAATAATGCCGGACTCGCCAGCGGACTTGATTATATCTATGATTCGGCTTTAGAGGATTGGGAGATTATGATCGATACCAATATTAAGGGTTTACTTTATATCACCCGATTAATCAGTCCGGGAATGGTAGCCAGATCAACAGGTCATATCATCAATATCTGTTCTACAGCGGGTAAGGATGTCTATGCACGAGGCAATGTTTATTGTGCTACTAAAGCAGCCGTAGACATGCTTACAAAAGGTATGCGTATGGATCTATACAATCATGGTATTCGTGTAAGCCAGGTCGCGCCAGGTATGGTAGAAGAAACGGAATTTTCTAAAGTACGCTTTCACGGTGATGAAGAAAAAGCAAAGATTTATAAGGACTTTAATCCACTTAAATCATCAGACGTAGCGGAGATCATTTATTTTACTGCTTCCCGGCCACCCCATGTAAATATTCAGGATATCCTGGTGATGGGGACTCAACAGGCAGGAAGTAATTTTGTGGATAGAAGCGGAAGAAAATATGAATAAAATAAATCTTCAGGAAGTTTTCTGAATAAACTAATAGATTGAATGATACTTTAAAATGTCAAAAGATCCTTATCCAAAGATTTACTTATACCGGAGAATAGTTCAGGCAAAACTTTTTATTGATAATAACTTTGCTGAACCAATAAATTTGAATCAAATCGCTGATGAAGCATACTTTTCAAAGTTTCATTTCATGCGAATCTTCAAAATGACGTATGGTAAAACGCCCCATCAATATTTAACCTCGGTAAGAATAGAAAAAGCCAAATTACTTTTAAAAGAACAAATTCCAATTGCCGAGGTATGTTTTACTGTCGGTTTCAATAGCGTTAGTTCATTTACAGGTCTTTTCAAAAGAATTACTTCCATGGCTCCATCCACTTACCAACAACAACAAGTACAGCGGAATAAGGATATCGAAGCCATGCCATTAAAATTCATACCAAATTGTTTCGCCGAATCCCGAAAGTGGATAAAAATAAAAAATAGCAATTTTCAAGAAGCGAGTTAGAAATAGCAGGCTCATCTTAGCTCATTATTCACAATCAAAAAAAAGAAAATGATAACTAAAATGAATCACGTCAGCATTTTTGTGCTTAATCAGGAAAGTGCATATGATTTTTATGTAAACAAACTAGGGTTTAGGGTCCATACCGATGCAGCCATGGGGCCTGGCATGCGTTGGTTGACAGTTTGTCCCCCTGAACAACCAGACCTGGAGATCAGCCTTATGGCCATTGATGAAGGAATGATGTTTACGAATGAATCAGCAATACAAATGCGGGCACTCGTGCAGAAAGGTACGTTTGGATTTGGGGTGTTTCAATGCAATGATTTATTGGCAACCTATGAGGAATTAAAAGCCAAAGGCGTTCAGTTCAAAAAAGAACCAACCAGGGAGTTTTACGCTTTTGAAGCTTTGTTTGCTGATGATTCAGGTAATTGGTTTTCCCTTGGAGAAAAAGAAAAGAATTAATCCGCTAATTCTGAATGCTTCCCATAAGATTAACTATACAGGAGTAAGAATCTATTCCAGACAGCAAGATCTGTTTTTTGAAAAGAATAAACTAGTTGACTAGAAGGGATTACTATACCTTGGAGCAGTAAGCAGATCAGAATCTGTCAATGTATTCAGGAAGGCAAGTAAAGCTGATTTTTCCTGCTTGGTCAAATTGAGTTTTTTCGCTTTAACCTGGTTGTTTTCGCCAGTGGTCAAGGCAAGATCGAGTGAAGGATTCATTATTACTCCATGATCGTAATGTTCTATGACTTCAGCCAGGGTCTGAAATCTACCATCATGCATGTACGGCGC
>JBDTUE010000410.1:0-3502 GCA_040007895.1 Saprospiraceae bacterium
GTTGGATTCAAGAAATTGCCTCAAGGCATTATTGAATTTAATACCAGTAAAGGAAACGTTTATACAATAGAATAAATAAGTAATGCAACTGCCTCTGAATTTATTTTGATTGTATAGTTCCCGAATCATAAATAATTGCAATTTTGAACTTCATACATAAAAGATTGTTTAGCTTTTTCCACCACACGCATCATCATAACGAGATCAGCAGGACATGCGATCAACGGAACTCTGGTTCTTTGATTATTATCCAAAGCCCGCTCATCGCCAAAATGGTTGAGTGCAGTATGACTAAAACAATCATCGAATTGCATCACTTTTGAATAGATTACATTTCCTGTCTTCATTTGGATTACTTCCATGCGACCGGTGATATAGGCTCTCTTGGTTTGGATAGTTTCAATTACAGTTCCTTTCACTTTGATTATTCTGTCTTTTTTAATATCGTTTCCAAGAGAATCTTTGGCTACATTGCCTTTGGCATCGAGTACATATTCCCAACCATCAATCACTTCGCGGAAGAAATGATTTTCGATATTCCGGATTGATTCAGGTTCGGCTCTTAGGTCTTCTATCCGGAACACGACTTTGTAATCCGGTGCAAAGTCTTCGTCCGCTTGTGTGTAAAATTGATTCCAATGATTTCCGGTATTGTTTATTTCCAAATAATGTAATTCATCCTCGGCTCTTCCAGGAAGCCTTGCAAAAGATTGGTTTTGTATAGTGACCCATATTTTGTTGATACCAGTTTGGTACATATCATTGCGCAAAGCGGCTAGTTCATAGTCCATTGATAAATGGTCAATACGATCAATCAGATCTACTGCTGTACGGGCAGCAGGTTTATCGCCAGCTTGTGCAACTTCTACCAGGTGATTGAGTTTGGTATAATATAAGGCCGCTGCATTTTTTTTGGCCTCACTTATAAGGATACTTGCATTTTCAAAATAAAAATTAGCTCTGTATCCATTCTCAGAAACCAAGGGAAGTAAAGGAGAAATCAAGTTTTGAATTTTTTCCATTCGTTGTCCCAACTGAATAATTTTTTCCCAGGCAGGGGCTGTATTATTGACTTTAAGCTTATCTATCTCTACCAGGGAAGATTGTGTCCACTTTTCAAATCCTTTTTCTAACGCGATCACGTAAGCTTCCTTTTTTTTATTCCCGGCAAGTTTGTGAGCCGCTTTGGCAACGGCACCTTCATAATCACCTTTTTCGAGCATTTTTTCAACAGAAGCACAAGAGGTGAATAGCGCCAGTGTCCATCCGAATAATAATAATTTTTTCATGGCGTATATATTTAATGATTAATCTTCGAGCTTTAATCATTCGACGGATTGATATATAGGAAGTTTAGTGAAAGGAATGTTAATCCTTTACTTTTAAATTAAAATTTCTTTGAGATCTTCAGTGGATCGTACTGATCAATAATTAGTTCAAATACAGTTCATAATCTGATTTGGTATCTATATCAAATATCCCGGCTTCAAACGAAACCAATGATACCTCATCCATATGATCTTTAATGATTTTGCCTGCACCTCGATCACCTTCTAGTTGCATCAATTGTGGGAAAAAGGATCGATCAAATAAGGCAGGAGTACCCGTAATGTTTTGGTATTGACTTGCAATAATTGGTTTCTTTGTTAAGTGATATTGATCAATAATGGATTGTATCAATTCCTTGTTGATATAGGGCTGATCGCAAACTAAAAAAATCAATGCTTCTATCTCCGGTTGATCCTTTTGTATCTTTTCTACTCCCAATCTAATGGATGAAGATATTCCATTCTCCCATTCCTCATTATTTAGGATGTCAATATTCAGATCAGCAATTTCTTCTGAGATGGTTTTAGATCGAAATCCTAAAATGACAAAAGTTTTTTTTACTCCGATAGTCAATGCAAGAGAACAGACCCTACGGATCAATGATTGATCGCCACGATCTATTAGTAATTGTTTAGGATTGCCCATCCTTGATGATTGACCGGCTGCAAGGATAATGATTCCAATATTGTCTATTTCATTAATCATGGAATCATATTTAACCCTGATCAGCAGGTATAATTTTTAATTCGTCCCTTGAATGAATGAATTCCTCAGAATCTCTCAATTGTTTTGCTGACCGCTTTGATAATATAACCTGGATTTCGGCAACTATAGATAATGCAATTTCTTCAGCAGTTTCTGCTCCAAGATCAAGTCCCACCGGGCCAAATATTTTTTCCAGGGCTTGTTTCGGAATTGGTATTCCCTGACTTTTAATTTCTTCTAACATCCGGTCCAGTTTTTTCTTTGGCCCCAATGATCCGATATAAGGTGAGTCTATCTGCATCAATGCTTTAAGCATCGCCAGATCATAATTATAATTGTGAGTCATCAACACGAATACGGTGCGATGATCGACTGTAATATGTTCCAATACCTGTTCAGGTTTTGAAACGAGTATGCTGCAGGCAGATGCAAAACGATCATGGGTAGCATAGTTTGCCCTCCCATCAATCACATGTGGTTCCCAGCCAAGTACATTAGCTATATCTACCAGGGGATATACATCATTGCCGGCACCAATGATCATCAATGCCACCGGGAGCTCCACATATTCAATGAATGCTGTGGTCGTGAAACCATTGTTTTTATATTCTTTAAAAATTGAATTTTTCTTGAGTAGAACACCGGGGATATCTTCTAAACAAATTTTTGGTATTTCATTTGAATGTCCCAATAGATCTTTATCATTTCTATAGATCAGACAAGTGCCGGCTTGAAAAGACTTCCTGTCTTCAAGATTAAATAAAGTAAGTAAGACTGAAGCTTCTCTTTTGACAGTTACTTGCCTTAAGAGCTCAATGGGATTTAATAAATCATCCTGATCTATTGGTTCTATAAGGACTTGAATAATCCCATTACATCCCAATCCAACACCAAACGTTGCATCATCGTCATCCATAGTATCGTACGTGACCAGCATTGCTTTATTTTGGGCTATGACGTATAATGACTTGCGCAAGGCATCTCCCTCCAGGCATCCCCCGCTGATAGCTCCCGTCAGGTTGCCATCTTCTTCGATAAGCATTCTGGCACCAGGTCTGCGATAAGAAGATCCTTCTAAATGGACTACTGTCGCCAGAGCTGTTTTTTTCTTTAGACTCCTGGCAAGGTCATATTGGGCGATGATAGATTTTATTTCTTTCACGTTGAGATTAAAGGGAGGAAGTTAGAGAGATTTAGTTTTTGATATAGATTTTTTTGGATTCGATTTAAAAAACAACAAATTGTATATTTAACACATAAACTGATTTTTCATGACCAACCAACTTCGAAATATTTCTCTCGATGTCTTCAGGGGCCTCACGATTTGTTTTATGATCATTGTTAATACCGCGGGTAACGATGAGTGTGTTTACGCTCCGTTGCGTCACGCTAAATGGCATGGATTTACCCCGACGGACCTGGTGTTCCCTTCTTTTTTATTTGCTGTGGGTAATGCTATTTTTTTTGG
>JBDTUE010000411.1:0-3492 GCA_040007895.1 Saprospiraceae bacterium
GTTGGCATGATAAAATCATTGGATATGCTTCATCTAAAGATCTGATTCATTGGTCAACTCAAAAAGCTATTCCCGTCATGGAACATGAGCCCGAAGCCAAAAATGCCTGGGCACCGGAAGTTTTTTATAACGATCAATCTAAAAATTATTTGATATTTTGGGCTACTACCATCCCCGGAAGACATACGGATATAGCGGAGTCTGAAAAAGAAAAAGGTTTGAATCACCGTATCTATTATACTGAAACGGCTGATTTCAATACGTTTAGTAAAACGAAGATGTTATTCAATCCGGATTTTAGTGTAATCGATGCGACGATTCTAAAAGATGGATCATCATATATTATGTTTATTAAAAATGAAAATCCTAATCCACCGGAAAAGAATATCCGAATGACGAAATCTTCCGATCCTGTAAATTTTCCAACAAACGTATCTGCACCAATCACCGGTAATTATTGGGCTGAAGGTCCGACGGCCATCCGCATTGGAACTTATGTATATGTATATTTTGACAAGTACCGTGATCACCAATATGGAGCCGTTCGATCAAAAGATTTAATCAACTGGGAAGATGTTTCAGACAAGGTTTCATTTCCAAAAGGTATGAGGCATGGAACTGTATTCAAAGTATCCGATCGTATTTTTAATAAACTTCTGCATAAATAATTGATGAATTAAAATATTTCCAATCGACCTATTATTCCAAAAGTTTAAATTTGATTTTGAATTCTATTAAAACTATAAAAAAATTGTATCCATGAAATTTGTCTAGACTATTTCTATATTCATTTTATTAATCTGCATTAACTGTATCTCGTTATATACTCAAACGATTTCGAAAGAAGAATTAATGTTCCTTACTTCCGAATAATGATCGATTTGCAGATGGTCGTCCCATGGTCTCCGATGACATATTGGATCGATTAAAAAGTTGTACACTCGAACAGATCTGGGGTAATCTCGATAACAGAGGCTATCGCAATCAAGTTGAAAAAAACTGGCTTATACTAAAAACTTCTACTTTATTATTTTGGGTGAACGATAAACTTTTGAGTGGGGTATCCATTTATTTTCAAAAAGTATACGCCGGTTGTCAGGGCTGAGATATCTAGCGACATTGAATTAGAGGAGATGCTTGAGGAGGTCTGATTGAATAATTGCACCTGTTGCCCCTTGATATCAAATATTTTTATTCCTATAAAAGCTGTGAATTGTGAAGTTGTTTTTTGAATGAATTCTATAGTAAGTTTATCCTGAGTCACCGAAGGATATATTTTTAACCTGTTTTCGTTTTTTGGGTTTTCTTCAACCGGTACCAGGTTTTTAATATTACCTAATAGATCAGCCACGAGTGTCAGGGGTTTAAAACCAAATCCGGCATAAGCATATCCCCCCGTATATCCTTGGCCCGAGGGACTATTATCTATGTTCGTGGCAGATGTAGTAATCGTTGGTTCAATCTCGGTATCTTCATGCCATTCGTTCCAACTGGTGATCATTACCATTTTTTGTTTATTGTCTATAAAAGGACGGGTAGCTTTTATGTTATACTCCAAAGTAGACTCAGTACTTGCAGTAGAGCTGATCAAACGGGGCCAGTTAAATCCGGTATTGCAAGGCACACAGATGTTGTTAAATCCAGCCATCACCACTGGGATATATAATTTATTCAATGCAATCATTTCCTGTTGTTTTTTGTAATGCGCTATAGATACATCTGCCATGAAATTAGTCTCTGCAGGATACCCTGACTTACCCAGTGTCACATAAGGAGAAATACCGTCCAGAAAAGCCAGTCTTGCCGGATCGCTGGATTGCCATGCATCGATATCGCCAATGAGATAAAGACTTATCCCTTTAGCAGCCATAGCGGTACGGACCTTTTGAAAAGCATTAAGATAATTTCCACTGTAGACGAGGGCAAGGTATAAAAACACGACAGGCTTGTTATCTATTTTAAGATAAGATGGACTTTTAAAATAGTTTTGTTCGAGGTAATTGAAGTGATCTAAAAGAGTTGTTTCTTTAGTTCCGCTGATATCGATACCGTTCTGATCAAATCCAAGAATAGCAGATTCATAGTATACACTAAACTTCATGGAAGATTTTTCCAATTCGGGTACGATATTGTTTTTCAAAGCAAGATCTTCTTTAGATCCTGGTCCCCACCAACTGCTGACTATAAAATCTATCCCTGATTTAGACATCCAGTTGAGGTGAGTTTTGATGGTTTCTTTATTTTTTACACTATAATGACCTAATAGAGGAGGTTGAGCGGGCTTCATGAAATATCGCACGTATTGTTCAGGCCAGGTGTGGTGATTTTCTTCAGGAATATACCAGGGATAATAATACACTCCTGTGGTGAAATCCGTAGCCGGAGTCAACTTACTTACTGCGGTGGCACTGGGTAATCCCTCCTGGCCAGGATTAGAATATGCCGTAACATTATAAAAATATGGTTTGCCTGTTGCGGGACTGAGGTCTTTGTATGTATTCGAAGTCGAACCGGTAACATTCTGGAGTATGGGAGTATCTTCTAAGGCAAACCCGATGGTCTCACTTCTGTATATTTTATAACCGGCAGCGCCGGCTACGGGTTCCCATTCCAATTGTATTGCATTGGGTTCTGCATGCAATCGAAGACCCTTTGGTGCAGGTAATGGGACATAATCTACGGGCGCTTTAGAGGTAATTAAGGTAGCATTGCCAAAGATGCTTGCATGGTTTTTATTGGGAGAAAGGTCTTGTACTTTTTGATTGATGACCGATTCGAAGTTTAGATATAGTCGCAATCCCTTTTCTGATCCGGTTAGTGGCCGGTTCATGTCGTTTTTGATTTCTGATCCGCTGCGGGCATAGTCCCAGATTCTGAATTCATCGATATCTCCATGCAATCCTAAATATCCACCCGGATAGCCAAGGAAGTCACCGATCCGCAGAGGAGTGCCGGTAGACGCTACATAAGCGCCTTGTCTTTTTTGAGCTTGTACTTTGACGCCGTTGATAAATACAAAGGCTGAATCCAGAGATAAAGCAATGGCCAGATGTGACCACCTTTTCTGTTCAAATGGACTGAAAGAATTGACATCATTTGCAGGGAGAAAAAATCCGAATACCGGTAAGGGAAATTGTGTACCCGCAAACCTGATATTGTATCCACTTCCATTGCCTCTTTTGTCGATCAGGGTTTGTTCACCTGCACCTAATGCCGGGTCACCTAAGGCATTTATTTTCAACCAACATTCAATAGTCATTTGTGGAGTATTCAAGGAAGGCTGATCACTGATCTCGAGATAAGCTCCTTTCTGATCGATATGGATAGCTTTCTGACCGGGTAGCATAAAAAAGGATACACTGCAAAGAAGGAAAATTAATGAGGTGACCCTTAAGCTTGATGGTGTTGACATGATGGGCATGGAGTGGGCAAATATTTGAGTGATAAAACTACTGTTAATTTTTAAAATACTGAATGGAATGGTTTGTTCGC
>JBDTUE010000412.1:0-3480 GCA_040007895.1 Saprospiraceae bacterium
GCACCACTCCCTGCAAAATCATCAAATGCCCTCTCCGTCACTTTAATAATATGATCACTGATAAACGGAGCGCCTTCTGCTGCACCCTGACCGGAATCTTTAATACAACATTCCCATTCGAGTACAGCCCATCCATCGTAACCATATTGAGCTAGTTTGGAGAAGATAGCCATAAAATCGACCTGGCCATCACCCAATGATCTGAATCGACCTGCACGATCTACCCAATCTGCATATCCACCGTATACTCCGGATTTGCCGGAAGGATTGAGCTCAGCATCTTTGACATGGAACATCTTGATATGCTGATGATAGAAGTCAATGTATTGCAGATAATCGAGATGTTGTAATATAAAGTGGCTTGGGTCATAAAGAATATTGCATCGTTTATGAAAGCCGGTCGCTGTTAGAAACCGTTCAAAGCTAATGCCGTCATGCAGGTCTTCTCCGGGATGAATTTCATAACAAAGGTCTACACCACAGTCATCAAATTCATTTAAGATAGGCATCCAACGATGAGCCAATTCTTTAAAGGCTGCTTCGACCAATCCTTTGGGTCGTTGTGGCCAGGGATATACAGTATGCCAGATCAAAGAACCGGAGAAAGTAGCATGAGCATTCAGACCGAGATTTTTACTCGCGTGTGCAGCTTGTTTGAGTGTTTTTATAGCCCATTCGGTGCGCGCTGTCGGTTTCCCTTTGACCATATCAGGAGCAAATGCATCGAAGAGTTCATTGTATGCAGGATTCACAGCGACTAACTGGCCCTGGAGATGAGTAGAGAGTTCGGTGATTTTCAAACCATGTTTGGCTACTTTGCCTATAAGTTCATCGCAATAGGTTTTACTGGTTGCGGCTGTCGGAAGGTCAATTAATCGTCCATCCCAGGAGGGGATTTGAATTCCTACATATCCAAGATCTGCGACCCATTTGCAGATGGAATCAAGTGAGTTGAATGGGGCCTGGTCACCCATAAATTGAGCAAGAAAGATGGCGGGACCTTTGACATTGGAGAGTTTTGACATAATGATTTAGGTTTTTATTTATAGGATTAAAAATAAGGAAAGATTTGGTGTAAGGGATAAGTCGTAAGGGATAAGTTGTAAGGAGTAAGGAATAAGGCGGACCACTTACCACTTATACCTTACGACTTATACCTTATACCTTACTCCTTACGACTTATACCTATTTATCCGCTGTAATGATAAACTGGTATGCCAATTCCTGATCATCAACTTTGATATTGGAATAACCAGACTTGTACAAAAGCTCTTCTATGATGTCGGCATGTACGCGTTGCGATTTAGGTGGAGCAATCTGCTCTGGCATACGTTTCATTTTAAAATCAACGATGACGAGTTTGGCTCCATCCTTCATACTGCCCCGGAGATGACTGAGGTATTTTAGTTTATCAGGAATAAAAGCAATGGTATTGACGATCATGATACCATCGACTTCATTTGGATTTAATAGTGGGTCCTGTGGTTTTGCCATTCGTGTTTGGATTAAAGCCTGAATGGATGTATCGGCTTTGGCTTTTTCTATCTCAATATATCGCAAAGCATCGGATGAAATATCTACAGCAATCACGTGGGCACCATTTCTCGCTGCCCAGAATGTAAAAAATCCGGTTGGACCTGCTCCGATGTCGGCAATGACTTTGTGATGTAGGTCTGTGCCTAATCTATTCAGAATTTTTTCAGGTTTTTGCCATGCTACGCGATTCATGCTGGCAATAGGAACTTTAGAGATATCCTGTTCTGCCGGGGTGTCTTTGAGGACTGAAGCCTGGGGTAAAGGATCTATTTTTAGCGTATCCCGATTGGCTTTTTCTTTACAGGAACTTAAAAACTGAATGAAGAAGACAGTTACCAGAAGATAGAATTTTAAGGATGGATTCATGAGATGGACTTAAAAGTACAACGTTTTTTTTCCACCCCCAACCCCCTCCGAAGGGGGACATTGGAACGCGAAAGCTTAAGATTGAATTTTATAGTAAAAATTTGTGGTAGGTAGGGAAGGCATTGACTTAAGATTTAAAAATCTTTGTTGTATTCATACTATGTATGTCCCGGTTTTACATTTCCCCCTTGAGGGGGTTGGGGGTGGAATCACTTATTCGCCTTTTATAAAATTATTATCCATCATCCATTTTGTCAATATCACATTAACATCAACCATTCTATTCAATACTTCCCAGGAAGAAAATCTAAATACATAAAAACCAATTTCTGTCAATTTAATATCTCTTTGTTCATCTTTCTCAATAGCTTCATCAGTGGTATGGCTGATGCCATCTACTTCAATGACCAACATTAATTCAAGACAACAAAAATCGACGATATAATTTAAAATTGGTCGTTGTCTTCTAAAGGAAAATCCATGAAATTGTTTTGTGCTTAATAAGTATTTCCACATGCAGGCTTCGGACTTTGTCATTTGTTGCTTCAGAACTTTTGCTAAAGGATTGAGGCTTTTATTATAATGATAGTTATTCAAAGGGGTTGCTTTGTTCATTTTTAAAGGTAAATTAAATAGGGGAATTGTCCACCCCCCAACTTTGTCAATGACTATTCAGGAAATGGATTAGGCTATTTGAGTACTTAAAAGAACAACTTTTTTTTCCACCCCCAACCCCCTCCGAAGGGGGACATTGGAACGCGCCTTAAGTAGGTTTGCTATTTAAAAACCAGATACTTTAAAAATTTTAACCTCTGCCAATATGAAATAATGCATCACCGACATGAACTACGGTGGCATTATTGTGTCCAATGATGTATCCACTGATCCTTGATTTTACATTTTCTATCCGCACATTATCGGGATCTGAGATAGTGCCAAGGATCTCACCTTTACTGATATATGCACCGGATGATCTGTTCCAAACGAAAATACCACTGTAAGATGCGCGGATCCAGCGGTCATCATTCAGTGAAACACATTGATGAGGCATAGGAGTAGATGATTCGATCAACTTATAATAGTGCAATACATTTTTGATGCCGA
Source organism: Saprospiraceae bacterium (assembly GCA_040007895.1). Classification (GTDB taxonomy): domain Bacteria; phylum Bacteroidota; class Bacteroidia; order Chitinophagales; family Saprospiraceae; genus JADJLQ01. Next base: position 3,007 of record JBDTUE010000412.1, read on the forward strand.
GTATACCTTTGTCAATACTGAAGCCGTCAAATCGACCAGCTTCACCACCTTCATATGCGAGATTTGGTATTTTTAATTTTACTCCATATTGTCGTAAAGAATTTGGTTTCAGCGGCGATTCCATGATGAAAGGGGCGGCAAATATTTTTGCTAGTTCAAAACTCGCTTCATCATTTTTGCTGTACCGGACCTGGGGATAATTATAACGTTGAGCTCCACCTGTATGAAAATCGATCATTACATTGACGTGAGGTAATATCGTTTTGTATAAAATATTGGCTATTCTTGAAGCTAGAGATCCTTTGGCACTACCGGGAAAACTTCTGTTTACGTCTTTGCCATCAGCGACATCGCGGGTAAATTGTATAAAGCCGTATACATTGAGTAAAGGAATGGTGATCAAAGTACCACAAGCCAGGGTTTTGTTTTTATAAAAATGAGCCACCCGCCGCACTATTTCTGTACCATTGATTT
>JBDTUE010000413.1:0-3467 GCA_040007895.1 Saprospiraceae bacterium
AGTTTGCTTTAATGGACGGGCAAATTGGTATCATCATCCAGCAATGGTAGGTTATTTTCGCGAGCAAATAGTCCATGATATAATTACATTGATTGAAAATCTATAATTCGTAAACCGGCCTTTGTAAATGCATTGCTGTAATTGATTACTTCGGCGGAAATATAACCGCAGCACCAAAGTCCACTATCTGCTCCTTTTTTTGACATCTAATTTTAAATGACTACACAAGACTTATAATATTTGTGCATTTGAAATGCTTCCGTCAATCATCGAAACCAATTGGCATAATGGAGATTGTGGCTAAAAGAATACCTATCGGAAATCTTAGGGACATTTGTATCCTCACCTAGTGTGAAACTTTGCTTCCATACAGCTAACCCAAAAATTCATTAGACCCCCATTTCAGTTTCTAAATCCACCTGGTTTAAACCCATTTTAATTTTTTCGTCTTTTTCCGGAAAATAAGTACTTCAAAACTGTGATATTTTGAAACCCTCTCCGAATCATTCAGAAATAAACAAAAGCAGGGAAGCTGAAAACTGAATAGAGTAGGCAATATTTTAAAAGATTAAAAAAATGAAAATTATATTCTTATATGTTACTGTTTTGGTGCTTTCTATGAGTACGCTCTCATCGCAATCCCCTGATGAAATAGTTACGAAAGTGCTAACCGCCAGCGGCGGTACTTCAAAACTTCATGAAATTAAATCCATGATAACAGAAAACACAATAAAAGTGCAGGGATTGGAAATTGAAAATCTTACAACCGTACTAGTAGGAAAAGCAATGAGAAGCGATTCAAAAATTATGGGAAATAATATGGTACAGGCTTTTGATGGAACTACTCCGTGGTCTATTACACCAATATTAATGGGTGGTAATGGTGAACCTCAAGTACTTTCTGAAGAAATGGCTAAAAGTGTTATTAGCCAGATAGATCCCTTCCCGCTATTAGATTATATCAAAAAAGGTACAAGATTAGAGCTTTTGGCTACTGAAAAAGTAAAAGATAAAGATGCTTACCATCTAAAAATATATCCGAAAAATGGTGCTGAGTCTGAAATATGGGTAGATGTTACCACTGGCTTACTATCGAAACTAAAGACTACCCAAAATATGCAGGAAACCGAAGTGTTTTTTTTAAAATATACAGAAATTGAAGGCATAAATTTCGCTACGGATATGGAGACATTAAATCCTGCGGCCGGTATCATCAGTATTAACACTAAAATAGTCAAACTAAATACAACCATTGATGAAACAATTTTTCAAATGCCCGTCACAAAAAAATAAAATCATGAAACATCTAAATCTAATAGTCTCAAATATTATCTTCATTTCTATTTTGAATTTATGTTCAGAGAAATCGAAGGGACAAAATTTAAACCCAATCGACTTTCAAGCGACGAAAATAATTAGTATTAAATCCAGTTTCAATAATAAATCGTATCAGTTGAATGTTTCACTGCCTAAAACCTATTCAGAGCAAGACACTGTACACTATCCTGTCTTATATGTCTTAGATGGCAAATTTTCTTTTAAATCGATGAGTTCCATTCGGGAAGTGCTCGATTTAGGAAAGGAAATAAAAGATATCATTATCGTAAGCATAGACGCCAGTTGTAGTACAGATGATGATTGGTTTGCTAGCCGGTACCATGATTTTACACCATCCAGTATGCTTCAAGCTGATACGCTTTGGTCAAAAATCCTGAACATTCCTGAAGACAAAATGAAATCAGGTGGAGCCGAAAGCTTTTTGAATACATTGGAAAAAGAATTCATTCCCTATATTAGTGATCATTACAAAACTACACCTGACCGTGGCATATCAGGGCATTCACTTGGAGGGCTGTTTGCTGGATATTGCCTCCTGAAAAAACCAGATCTGTTTAAAAGATATGGTATAAATAGCCCCTCCTTTTGGTGGAATAATAGTGAAATGGTGCGATATGAAGCTGATTATGCCAGCCAACATGCTGAGCTTACAGCCAATGTATTCTTATCAGTCGGTGGTTCTGAAGACGCCATAATGATTGCCTCCTTCACTGCTTTTACTAACTCACTAAGAAGTCATTCATATAAAGGCTTACGAATGACAGTAAAAACATTTGATGACGAAACACATGTTTCAGTAGTGCCGGCAGGTGGCAGCAGAACGTTGAAAGTCCTGTATGGTGCTACCGTCAAATAATTTCAGCCTACACAAACGAAGTAACGATGACAAAAGAGCAGGAATTCACCAAGTTCATAAAAGAAAACAAAGGAATAATTTATAAAGTTTGCAACACGTATTGTGCAGACCGAAAGGATAGAGAAGATTTGGCTCAGGAGATTATTTACAATTTGTGGAAATCGTTTAATAGTTATATCGCCGAGTTTAAATTTTCTACCTGGATGTATAGAATCGCTTTAAATGTCGCCATTTCATTTTATCGACAGGAAAAGAAATTTAAAAATCATGATTCAATTTCAGAAGGATTAATTGTCTTTGAAGAAAATACGGAGGATAAAAATGAAATTGAAAACAATCTCCAGCGACTGCAGAGTTTTATTTACGAGTTAAAAGAAATTGACAAAGCTATTATTCTATTGTATCTGGAGGACAATTCACATAGAGAAATTGCAGAAATTACCGGTTTTACGGAAACAAATGTGGCGACTAAAATCAACCGGATTAAAGATAAACTAAGAACAAATTTTAAAAACAACTAAAAATTAAAAATTGTGGAACTAGACGAATTAAAAACAATGTGGCAATCTAATGATATAAAATTAGAAAAAAACCTAACACTCAATGAGCGCAATATTGAGTTGATCCAGGCTCAAAAAGTGGCTTCCAAACTTTCGCCCTTGTATCGCCAAAGAATCGTTGAGTGTATATTTCATTCCATCGCCATCGTATTATTGATTGGCTTTATTTTTATGAATATGTCAGAACTGCCTTATGTTCTCTCAGCAATTGCGTTATTAGCCTTTTACATGACTACCCTTTTCAATGCTTTAAAGCAGATCACGCTGATAAAAAATATAGATTTCACCAAAGACCTGGCTACCCTGCAAAGTTCATTAGTATTGCTTCAAACACATATTGTCAATTATGCCAAACTAACTATACTATTTATCCCTACATTTTTAGCCTATCCAACAATTATCACAAAAGTTATCAAAGACTTTAATATTAAGGCCCTGGCAGATTTTGATATTATAGCAAAATCAAACGGGAGCTGGTGGACTTTAGAACTGGTTGCTTTAATTATATTAGTTCCTCTAGGTATTTGGTTTTACAGGGAAGTAAGCTATAAAAACATGGACAAACAATGGGTGAGAAACTTCATTCAGAAATCATCGGGCACCAGAGTGACAAAGGCTTTGGAGTTTCTAAAAGAATTGCAGAGTTTAAAACATAACGTTAATTGAAATAAAATAAAACATCATTTCCTGTTTCAATTAATCACTGTACCATC
>JBDTUE010000414.1:0-3465 GCA_040007895.1 Saprospiraceae bacterium
TTGATATTATTATGATACAAAGAGCCATCTTCAACCGTCCAGATTTCGCCATCCAATGCAACCAGAACATCTACATTGTCAAATGCGCCTTTTGCTCCTACCTGTTCGAAATATCCATCTTTATCTGTTTTAAAAAGAGTTCCGTCTTTTTCGATACTATATAGTTTTCCGCCTAAGGCAACTACATCTATAGTATGTTCCCAATCTCCTTTTTTACCTACCTGTTGCCATTGCTGAGCAGTTGAAAGTTGTGGGATGATAAAAGTTAAACCAGTTATTACTAATGTTCTTAAAAAAAATGCATTCATTTAATATGTCGTTTTAAAAAAAATTATGAGCGCAAAGTTAATCTTATTTCAAGCAAGAACTTTATTCAAAAAACATATTTGATCCTTCAACATGCAACGATAACAATAATCTTTTATTCTATCTTTGCCCTATGTCACAGCCTCCTGAGGCTATTAAGCTTTACAGCACACCATTTTTATTATTGTGTCTATCACATGCTCTTTTTGCCGGGAGTTTTAACATGATGATCCCTGAGTTGCCCAATTATCTAAGATCGATTGGCGGAGCACAATATATTGGATTGATCATTGCATTGTTTACGCTTACAGCAGGAGTTTCCAGACCATTTAGCGGAAAGCTTACCGATACCATTGGCAGGATACCGGTTATGTATTTTGGAGTATTCGCCTGTATATTATGTGGGTTTCTTTATCCAATCATTCATACTGTGGCTGGTTTTTTATGGATTCGGTTCATACATGGTTTTTCAACGGGTTTTAAACCTACAGCCTCTTCAGCGTATGTTGCTGATATTGTTCCATGGAACAGAAGGGGAGAGGCACTTGGTATCATGGGTATATGTTCAAGTATAGGATCTTCTGCCACACCTCCGATAGGCAGCTGGGTTGTCGCTCATTGGGGTATCAACAGAATGTTTTATTTTTCTTCTGTCCTTGCACTCCTTTCATTAATGATATTGATACGATTGCCGGAGACGTTAGAAATTAAACAGCGATTCAAACCCTCATTATTAAAAGTAGAACGCCAGGATATTTTTGATCCATTGGTCATTCCTGCTGCGATCGTGATGTTATTCTGTTACTTCTCTTATGGTGTATTGTTGACGCTGGGACCGGATCTCAGTGACCGGTTACATTTAGGTAACAGGGGAATGTATTTTACCGTGTTTACATTAGCCAGTATAGCTACGCGATTTTTTGCTGGAAAAATAGCAGATCAAATAGGCAAAGTACCTGTGATCAAAGCTTCTATTTTTATTATTATACTGTCTATGTTTTTATTTGCACTATGTCATACACCGGCATTGTTTTATTTAGCTACTATCTTTTTTGGATTTGGTGTTGGAATATTTTTCCCTGCGATTTCTGCCTGGACCATTGATCTGGGTGATACTCAAAAAAGAGGAAGGGCATTGGCTACCATGTATATTTCCCTTGAACTGGCGATAGGTAGTGGAGCATTTATATCGGGATCCTATGTAGGAGAGCATACCGACCGGGTCACTCATATGTTTTATCTATCTGCTATCATGGGGATACTTGGATTGTGGTATTTGTACCGGCATGATGATTCAAAGATCTATCCGTTGATAAAAAACTTCAGAACAAGAAATATAAATGGCTAAATCATAGTTTGGGTAATTTCAAATCAGCTTTATCCAATACCAGTTTATTGCCAAGCAGCGATAAAATAAGAATTTTTATAAGTTTATAAACTATTGACGGAAATAAACATCCTTACTTATCTTCGTCCAAATCATTACTTAATACATACCGTTATATTTTTACAAAAATCTTATGTCTAAAAAAATTCTCATTATTACAGGGGATGCCGGAGAAAGTTTCGAAGTTTTATACGCAGTCCACCGATTCAAAGAAGAAGGATACCTGCCAAGCATTGCAGCCCCCGCTATCAAAAGAATGCATTTAGTCATTCATGATTTCGAACCCGGATGGGACACCTATAAAGAAAGTAAAGGCTACCAGGTCGAATCAGACATCGACTTTGATCAGGTATCTGCCAATGATTTTGATGCAGTTTTATGTATCGGAGGAAGGGCCCCGGAATATCTGCGCAATGATGCCAGGGTCATCCGTTTAGTGCAGGACTTTGATCAGCAAGGAAAATACATTTTTGCTATTTGTCACGGTATACAGATATTGGTTACTGCTGACCTGGTAAGAAATAAAAACATTACCTGTTATGAACACGTAAAATTTGAAGTCACCTCGTGTGGTGGTCATTATATCAGCCATTTGCAAGCAGTGCAGGATGGCACGATGGTGACTGGACAAACCTGGCAATCACATCCTGAATTTTATAAACTAGTCATGGCGTGTTTGAAAGGAGATTGAAATTATTGTTGGCAAATCTCAAATTAAACTGCCGATAGCGACCAATATATCTTACAATCTTTTATTAGCTTTAGACGAAACCATTCTAAAAACTTCTCCGCTGGAATATTTTATTTGAACTAGCTTGTCAATTGAGTAATTTTAAACAATTTTTAATTCATTAATATTTTTCAAATTATGTCAAAAGGATCTATCATAGCCATAATAGTCGCCATTGTCCTGGTGTTTTATGGTGTACGTATCAACAATAATCTGGCAACCAAAACGCAACAAGTGAAGGCTCAATGGGGTGACTTGCAAAGTGCATACCAACGGAGAGCCGATCTAATCCCAAACCTGGTTAATACGGTAAAAGGTGTTGCCAATTTTGAACAAACTACATTGACCGACGTGATCGCCGCCCGGGCATCAGCTACTCAAATAAAATTGAGTGCGGATGAACTTACTCCTGAAAACATTGCTAAGTTCCAGGCTGCACAATCGAGTTTAAGTGGTGCTCTTGGAAGATTAATGGCGGTCTCTGAAAATTATCCTCAATTAAAAGCTACAGAAAACTTTTCCACACTACAGGCTCAGATAGAGGGAACAGAAAACCGAATCAATGTGGAACGCAATAAATTCAATGATGTAGTACTTAATTATAATGGTGACCTCGTCCGTTTTCCAGCAAGTTTTATTGGTAAAATCTTAGGGTTTAAAGAAAAAGGATACTTTGAAGCGGATAATGGTTCTGACAAAGCACCCAAAGTGGATTTTGGCACTAAATGATTCCACGGAAAAACCGGAAGTATAATATAGACATCCATTCATTTTAAAACCATGGATGCTATAATGGACTTAACCTAATTCAATTAATTTATTCTGTTATTAAAATGTCCCAAAAGTTTTTTACAGTCGAAGAACAGACAAGGATAGCAGATGCTATACAAAAAGCTGAAAGTAATACGTCCGGGGAAATAAAAGTATACGTAAACACCAAAGCCGCATCCGGTGATGTGGTAAAAGATACGGCACTGTTATTTCAAAAACTGGGTCTTGATAAAACGAAACACCGCAATTGTGTATTAATTACCCTTGCTAC
>JBDTUE010000415.1:0-3456 GCA_040007895.1 Saprospiraceae bacterium
TGGGTGTTGATATACTCATTGGCAAATTTCAAACTTGGTTTTCCTGCCTGGTTTAATGCTTTTACGTAATTATATATAGTTTTATAATCTCTTTTTCCACTGGCATATTCTTTTGCGTAGAGTTCAGATTTGTCATTTTTCTTAAGCGCATCTTTACCGGCAGCTATAAATCTACCCGGCTCCATGTAACCGACCACCCTTTGAATTAATTTGCCTTCACCATCTATAAATAATAAGGTAGGGTATGCACTCACACTATACGTACCAGACAGCATCATTCCTTCCCCTTTCTCCATATCCATTTTTACATTGATAAAATTGGCATTATAGAAATCGCCAACTTCTTTTTGTGGAAAAGTTTTGGCTGACATCATTTTACAAGGTCCACACCAGGTGGTAAACGCATCCATGAATATGGGTTTCCCCGTTTCTTTAGATTTTGCTAATGCCTCAGCCCAGGTTCCATGATGGAATTCCATTCCATCTGCGAGGATAAGATCAATACAGGCCAGGGAAAGAAAAAAACTAAGAAGATATTTCATAATCCTATGAGATTTAAGAGTCTACAAAAATAAGCGAAGATCTCCGATGAATTGCAAATATTATTTTAGCCCGCTTTTTTGGTAAGAACCGGTTTTTCGAAACATAAGTTATACCCGGGAAATTTATTTTTAAAACGAAGGTTTGAATCCAAATTCATGATTGACAAATGAAACAAGGTTTCGATAAAACCCTGAAAACTAACTCATTTTTTCGCACTGGACATTACAAATAGACTGTTTCCATTTGTCTCTACAGCATAAATTCACTCCGACTTCAATTTTTTACAAAAAATACTTTCAATCATATTTCTCACTTTTTCATAGTGAATTAACTTAATAATGACCTGTTTTTGCCATAATTGAAAATAAAATGCAAGTTTTAGTAATTTTTTAAACTGATAAAATTCAATTTTACAAAATTTTGAACTCAGGTCATATAAACAATAGCTGAGTTTTTTTGTGCGGTCCCTTTCGCTTTCTGTAAATAGATTTGGCTAATATTTTAGTTGAAAGAAGAATGAGAATAGTCATTTATTGGCAACGGAATGGTTGGATACAAATGCTGTGAGAAGCTTATACAAAAAGCGATCAATGGTATTCAGATCACCGAATTTGGAGAAGAATCCATGCGAATATATACGAACACACTATGCGAACACTTATAGGAATTTTTGATCTTGCCATGTTAAACAAGTTAATTTCTAATGAACTATTGGGTTAAAAACATTCGAAGATATCATCGATCATCTTGACCGAGGTGATGGCTTATCTCATACAAATTGAAAATTTGGGAGTACTTTCTTGTAATCGTGTTGCCGAAAGCCTGATAACCATGACTGCATCCTGCTCAAAACTTTTATGAATTAATTCCAGGACCGACAACGCAATGGGTCTGCCATTCCATTTTTTAAGTCCTTTGTCCTCACCCATCCTGGTTCTATAGCCACCACTCAATACCACAGGGATCATAACTCAGTCGCTGGATCTATGAGATGGTGTATCTGCATGTCCAAGACTTTTACCCGGAGCTATGATATCACGAACACTTTGTTTTAATGATTTGATCTCAGGGAAACCACCATATTTTTTCCGGTCAAAGATGGTTGAGCCATCAACTTGTATTGTAAACCGACCATTGATTTCGCTTGGAATCAGAGTAAGGCCTTCTATTTCTTCTTCGAAAGTAGTCAGGAATTCCTGGGCAAAGTAGGCTGCTCTTAACAGCCAGTTACATCTGGGGCAATATTCAATGATGATAACATGTTTCATGATTAATAATTTTATTTAATTATTGAATCCGGTTAAATGAATAATATCCCTGGATACCTATGTGATTCCCCGAAGAAGTCAGTACTTCTACTAATCGGTTACAGGATATCCCTGGTGAATATAAAATATGTTCAAAGGGTTGAATAAACAGATGAGGTTCCCTCCTGCTTAAATTAAGTCTGGAATCTGTGATGAATTTTTGCAATACAAAATCCCATGGAGTCAGTCCTATGTCTCCGGCCACCAGAACCGAATGATCTCGATGGGATGATGACCATGCTGCTAAGGAGTCCATTGAACCTTGCACCTTTTCAAAATCTTTATTATCAAGTCTTGGAAGTAGATGACAACCGATGAAATCTACCTCTTTTCCCTGGAAAAACAGTCTCACTTTAAGAGAGGGTATTTTATATGAATGACTTGTATCTTCAAAGATCAGAGTATCAATTCTTAGGATAGGAAATTTTGAATATATCGCCATACCATACGGATCAATGCGGGTAAGTTCAGTATGAAACGGATACTGTTTACTCAATCCATCTTTTAACACGAGCGACCAGTCCGGTGTCACTTCCTGGATACTGATGATATCGGCATTACTATTTTGGATGCTGGTGGAAAAAGGTTCATAATCATCTGATCCGCTATTGATCATTACCTGGCAAACTGTAAAGTCGGCTTCTGACCGGTTAAATAAGGAATGAATACCGCTTTTACTTTTTTCTTTTAGGTAAAGACAGAGTAAGGCACAAATGCCAAGGCATGTAAACATTACCCTTGGACGTTTTAAAATCATAAAAACAATGCCAGACAATAGAAATAAAATAACAGCTTCGTAGGCATGTGCATTCAACCGGTTAAGCAAAGCATCATTGGGGGTAAAAAAAATGATAGAACTTACTAATACCATGGACAGGATAATTCCACCTTCTACCCAACGCTTAGCTAATAACTTTTGGATTGCCTTCAAACAAGAAATGATTTATAACATTAAAGCGCTAAATTAATAAGATATTACCGTTCATATGCATTTATCCATGAGAGGGAAATGCATTCCATTCACGTTATTGTCAATAAAAAAATTGATTTTAATAATCAATAGTTAAACATTATTTATATATTTAATCTTAATCTAAAAACTTTACACATCATGTTACAGGAATTTAGAAATTTTATCAATAAAGGCAATGTGCTGGATCTTGCAGTAGCAGTCATCCTTGGAGCTGCTTTTGGAAAAATTGTAGGATCACTTGTTGAAGACATCATCATGCCTATCATTGGCGGCTTATTTCAAGTTAATTTTGTAGATATTAAATTAGGTGGACTTGCTGTAGGTAAGTTCATTCAATCTGTAGTCGATTTTTTCCTCGTAGCCATCCCTGTATTTTTTATTGTCAAAGCTGCTGCTAAAACCAAATTATCTGCTCCACCACCTCCACCACCTCCACCAACGAGTACCGATGTTTTACTTACAGAAATCAGGGACTTACTTAAGAAACAATAATTTTTTTATAAACTCAACAGGCAAATAAATCTGAATAGTCAAAAGCCATTCACCCGTTGAATGGCTTTTATTTTTACAATATTTAGTGGGTAAAATTTAAAAATAATTTTGATTAATTATTCGCCTTACTTTTTTTTCCGC
>JBDTUE010000416.1:0-3444 GCA_040007895.1 Saprospiraceae bacterium
TGTTTCGATTAGGATGATTCTTTCTATGTGATGTTTTGGATGAAAAATATATTTATAGAATGATCTCAATTAATCATTGATCGCCTGGTACACCAAAGGCTTAAATGCTTTATCCGTATCCACGACATGCGGTCCCAATATTTGCCGATATAACAATACAATCATTTCCTCTTTAGGATCCACCCAATAAGAAGTTGAAAAAGCTCCACCCCAGGAGTAGGTGCCAGCCTGATTGGGTGAGAGTCTGCTTCCATTTTCCGTTACAAGGGAAAAGCCGAATCCAAATTTGTTTTCAGTTGGGATACCGAGATTCACATATAAATCACCTATTTGATTCATCGTCATTAATCGCACCGTATTGTGGGCTATGATACGAGTGCCGTTATAAACACCACCATTGAGCAACATTTGAAGGAAAACAGCATAGTCATAAATGGTTGATGACAAACCTCCACCTCCGGAAAAGTAATTATGCTTTTGAAGGGGAAAATTCATATCGAGACCACCAAAAACTTTATTCTGCTTTTTAATTCCCGTAGAATCTTCTATGAAAAAATTGACCAGTCTCGAAGCTTTTTCAACAGGTACATTAAAGTAGGTATTCTTCATACCGAGTGGTTGAAAAATATGCTTCATAAAAAATTCTTCCAGTGTCATACCTGACCAAAACTCGATGAGGTATCCAAGCAAATCAGTGTTAGCTCCATACATCCATTTTTCGCCAGGTTGAAAAAGAAGTGGCAATGTTCCCAATCGTGTCATCACATCTGATAGCTTTTGTTCCTTCTCACCTAGGCCTCCTCCAATCTGGTACTTAGCATAAAGCGCTTTTGCTTCCGGAGTTCCTATTCCAGGGTAACCAATACCCGAAGTCTGCGTGAGTAAATCGCGGATGGTGATCAACCTTTTTGCAGGAACGGTGGTAAACGAAGTATCTTTTGGTTGGAAGGTTTCAATCACTTTTTGATTGTAGAAAGATGGTATGAATTTAGCAACAGGATCATCCAGTGAAAATTTTCCCTCTTCCCAAAGGATCATAGCTGCTACAGTGGTGATGGCTTTGGTCTGTGAGGCAATACGAAAAATTCCATTTTTATCGAGCGGTGACTTGGTATCCAGATCGTTGTAGCCATACGCTTTATTGAAAACAATTTTGCCTTTACGAGCGATCAATGCCACAGAACCATTGATCCAGTTCTTCTTTACCCAATCGTTCATGCTTGAATCAAGACGGGTAAGTCGTGCAGCAGAAAAGCCTCCCGCTACAGGACTAGCTTCGATCAGTACTTTTGATTGTGTAATGGCCGGAATGGTGCAAACAACAAACGCAATAGTTATCCAAAAGATATTGAAAGTTTTCATTCTCTTCATATAAGATATATTTTCAAACACATTATTTTTAGAGTGTTTGTTCATCAAATATAGGAAAGATTGAAGTAGATTTTAATCATATGCTTTATACTAAAAGTTAGCATCAGAATTCATTGGGTCAGCACTTTTTTATAGATAAATCAAAAATATGGGCCATTCATAAAATAGCTTTTAGAAAAAAACTAAGGATAGCTCAATTTTCACATTCAAATTTATTTCCTAAATCAATTTAATTTGCGAACTTACCTTCGTTAATATCATTATGACGCAATTAAACTAAACCAGGTTATGAAAAAGCTTTGCTCATTAATTTTACTTTTTTACGTGCTTGCGACTTCCTGTACTAAAGAGACGTATGGACCAGTAGTAGTTCAAGAAGTAAAAGTAGTTACCGAAGAAGTGGAGTGCCAGGGCGCTAATCTAACCAGCAATGAAATCTTGTTGAAATAATTGAATTCCGATATACTTCATTAAATACTATTCTTTTCTAATAGTATTCCCATAAACCAATCATTTGGCTAAACCCATAACTTACTGAAAGAGCATATTCACCAATGACGTATCAATGACAGAAGACAAATTTAAAGTGACCGTACACATGGTTTCAAGTCTTGATGGTATCATTGCCAAAAAGGACAATGACGTTTCCTGGTTTGAATCAGGTGACCATTACGATAAGGGAATCAGTGAAGGAAATGGCGAAGAGTTTATGAAATCCATAGACTGTTTTGTAATGGGATCCCGGACCTATGAACTCGCATTGGAACTTTCAGTGAACTATGGATGGGCATACGGAGAAGTACCGACTATAGTAGTTAGCAATAGAAATCTACCAGTTGAAAGAAAAAACATAGAAATATATTCAGGTGACCTCAAACAACTAGTCAATGAACGTTTAAAGCCAAATTATAAAAATGTTTGGCTCGTAGGTGGTGCTGTGCTTGCCAATGATTTCATTCGTTTAAAATTGGCGGACGAAATAAGATTATCCATCATGCCGGTTATTTTGGGAGAAGGAACATTGTTTTTTGACCAGTTCGAAAAAGAACAACGATTACACTTAAAAGACGTGACAGCATACAAAAGTGGAATGGTGGAGTTATGGTATGAAATAAAAAAGGAATAAAAACCGTTTTTACTTCTGACAAGAATAATATGTTTTGATCAGGTTACCGGACACATGTCATGAAGCAGTTTAGAAGATTGAATAAAAAAAACTTCGTCACTTAATATCCAAAGACATTTTTTATCCAACTTAGCTCTATAATAATTTAATTCATGACTTAAATGCATGAATTCTTGACCAATCAGCGAGTATATTTGTTCCTTTATTTAACTACTAAATTTTTAATATGAAAAAATCAATTAATCAGCTTGGGTTATTAGCAGTAATAAGTTTCATAGCATTTATAACAATCAATGCTTCGGATCCGAGTGATAATAAGAAAGTTGCAAAAGATTTTTATAATAGTTACAATAAACATGATTTGCAAAAATCGTTTGATGATTTTATATCAAAAGACCTGGTCAACCGTACGATGGGTGGTGGTATGGACCGCGAGAAATGGCTCAATTTTGATGAATCTGTAATAGCGGCATGTCCTAATTTGAAGATGACCGTAAAGGAACAAATGGCCGAAGGCAATAAAGTGATTACGCATTGGATTAGTGAAGGCACACATACGGGGGATTTTATGGGCATGACCGGCACTGACAATGCCATTCGGTTGGAGGGAGTATCTATAGACCAAATCTCGAAAGGAAAGATAAAAGAGCATCTTGCGATAGCTGATTTTACACAGTTTATACAACAGTTTGCCGAGAAAAAATGATTCGAACGACGAATGAATCGAATGAATCGAATGATGAATGACAAGTTAATTTCGGAAGGCAATCCCGATAGTAATCGGGACAGTCGCATATAACTGTGCATCGTAGCTATCGGGATGATTGCACAATATTGTGCATCGAAATTTATTTCGATGGATTTATAGCACATAATTCCTTGTGAATGGATCCCAATATTTATAGAAATTCGATTGATTTAACTAGTCTCAAAGTATTTTTATAAAC
>JBDTUE010000417.1:0-3438 GCA_040007895.1 Saprospiraceae bacterium
TAATCGCCATCAATTGACGAAGTAATTGTAAAGCAATTACTTGTCAGGGTTAACCCTGATATTGAAATGAATGAATTATTTCCATTGGCCTTTTTCATAATTCATTCATTTTCAATCATCAGATAGTTCATTGAATTTCTAATGAACTATTTGGGTTAAACTATTAAGAAAAGAAGGATGTTGATGATTGACGATTTTCTCCGAAATCCCATATCCGAAATACTCTGAACTTACTTCAATTTATAGGTCCTTATCTCTTTGGATTGTAAAGCGGGCAATTCATCAGAAGTTTTATCGAGATAAAAATAGGCCATGGCAGCTACATCATCTATCCGGTAAAAATTGACCCATCCATCGGGCAAGGATGGATCTTTCAGATTAACGAGGCTATCCGGTTTGTAAATATGGACGAAGGTTGGTGCTTTATGTACGGTGATGGGTATTAATGGAAGATGCCCTTCTACCATAGCTTGTACTTTATCTTTAGTGCTTCCCCCAATTTGTTGAATACTTACACTGGCGTTTTGATGAAAAAAAATGGGATCAGGTATATGATATCTGTAAAAAGCCCAATGTCTGGTGCTGTCATCACCAATAAGACAACCGGAATATTTATTATGAAAAACGCCTTGTCCCCAGGCTGTACTGATATAATCTTCGGTACCTGTTCCGACGATCGTGGGCAAATCTGTATCACCATCCAGATACATTTTTACTTCTCCTTCACCCCACCATGCTGTTCCGTAAATCGGATTATCTATCACACTGATATTAGTGCCCATAAATCTCCCCTTTCCCTTAACAGGAGGTAATATCTGAAAATCTTTTGTCAGTGTAGTGGCCGTATCTCTATGCCAGAATCCATGAAGGTAAAGATTGGCAGGATTCCATTGTTTCAAATGCTGCAAATCGATATCATAAAATATCATATCCAGATCTTTATCGGATTCGTTGATGATTTCTATGCGGGCACTCGTTTTAAATGGCATTGGTATAAATGAGATAAAGGATCTGCCTTCTCCACTTGAAAAGAATTCATTATCGAAAGCAATTTTCCTTTCAAAGCCCTGACCAAAAAAATCGCCAACCGGTGCAGAGATAGCAGGTTTAGCATCTCCATCCCAGTACATATTGATTACAAGACTTCTACACATCAATGCTGAACGGTCATTGATAGTCAACCAGATTCTGTTGATGATACCCGTTCCATTATAATTCATTAATTCTATGGACGTATGAGCCGGAATATCATCACAAGGATGTCCCTTGGCTTTATTATTTTCCATTCCTCCCTGTCCCTTAATACCACCTTTATTTTCAAAGCTAATCCATCGGGGAGAGGAATCCGGATTATATTGAAATAAAGAGTTTGAAGTGGAATTATCTCTGCAGTGGAGAGAAATCAATAAAAAAATAGTGGTTGTAAACCCTGTGATTATTTTGACATGCATAACACATCAAAATAAGAATAATTACGATTCTATAAACCATAATTCCAGAAACCCAACTGCAAATAACCAGTAGCTGCTATCGAACACCGAATAACCAAATCACTCTACCACTATTTCATCAGCAAATACCCACGATTTACTTCCAGAACCAGGATGCCAGGCGGGACAGGTTCCAATGTTCATAGCCTTCACTTTGATATACCGGGCTGTAGTATTCAAATTAGCTTCATATGTTTTTAACAAAGGAGTTCTGTTATTAGCCAATACTTCATTTTCTTTATCTACATCAACAAAGGTTTTTCCATTGGTAGATACACTGATAGTAACCTGCGATGGTAAAAATATCCAAGCATTTTGATTCTGTAAAAAACCTACACTGATCTTATGCGTCTTTTGATTTTCACCAAGGTCCAGGATTACTTCCATATCACTATCCCATCCTTGCCATTCCGGATCATTTGCATTTGTAATATTTCCACGCTGACCATTGATCAATGTATATATTCCTGATCCGGCATATTTAGAGCTGGCAGGAGTGATATATGTAACAGGCCTGTACGTAGCTTTAGATAAAATGATTTCTTTGGTAGCAATACTTTGTGATAATACATTATTGGTAACCGCCTTAGCGGAGACATTTGTTTTTTGTTTTATCAGAAAAGGGCCCTCGTATAAGGAAGATGAAAGTCCTGGTTCACTACCATCAATACTATATACAAACTTATCCGATGGATCACCCTCCAGGGTTATAAGGAATCCCTGCTTCGTCGGATCATAAACCGATTTAATGGCAACATTGTTGTATACTACCGGCCAGTCATCTGTACGAAACGGAGAAGCCGGTAAGCCTGCTTTATTGAACAGGTTTCCCTCTGAGATATTGGTAAATGCATACCGGACAGCAACAGGATCAGTCACCACGTCACTACTGAATACAAGTCCATCTTCTTCAACCTCCACTTTGGCATCAATAAACTGTTTGTTTTCCCCTGCTATTTTATACAATTCAGGCTTGTTGCCTTTAATTTCTAATCCTCCATTGATATGATCAAATGTTACTTTGATTTTATTATTTTCTTTAATCATCGATTTAAATAATGGTCCACTATACGGTACATCCACATTATAGTTTTTAGCCAATGCCCAATAGGCCAACCGCTTTCCTACGTCTATTTTATTTTTTGGATGAATATCCTGTACGTTGCCTATGTCTGTAGTGACAGCCATGCCGGTATTGGGTACGCTCAAAGTGAGTCGCTGAGCCTCCTGTAATAAAGCTCCCTGAAGAGGTCTGCCATATTTATAAGGAGCTAACTGCACGAAATAAAATGGAAATTCATATCCCCAGTCCTTACGCCAGCTTTGTATCATATCAGGAAACAATCTTCGATACACAGGTGCATTACTCACATTGGATTCTCCCTGGTACCAAAGGACTCCCGCTATTTTGTATGGAGTCAATGGATGTATCATGGCATTATATGTAGTGCCCGGCAGATAAGGATATAGATATGTTTCAGGGAATAAATCTCTCCACTTTGAATATTCAGGATCAGCATCGATAATATTTTTTGGAGTCCAGGCTTCTATGGCAGAACCTCCCCAGCTTGCATGGATAAGTCCAACTGGAACGTGTAATTTCTCAGTAAGTTCTTTTGCAAAAAAATACCCCACAGCACTGAATCGTGGCATAGATTCCGGACTACAAACTTCCCAACTGGCAGTGATATCATCCTGAGGAAAGTCAGAAGAGGTTCTCGGGATTTTGATATGATGAATGGAAGGGATATTGCTTTCGGCAATTTCCCGGTCTTTATTATCAATCCCGGCTCCCGTAGTCCATTCCATATTGGATTGACCTGAGAGGAGCCATACCTCTCCGATCATTACATAATGCAATACGATGGTGTTTCGTTCTGAAATCGTGATCGTATAAGGTCCACCTGCGGCAGGTGTTTTTATAGTCGTGTACCATTTGGCACGAGTA
>JBDTUE010000418.1:0-3422 GCA_040007895.1 Saprospiraceae bacterium
TCACTTATCCGACAAGAATATCGGAGTATTTTTTCCCGCAGGCATGATGATGATTTTGGCGTTTGGTGAAAGCGCTATTTCTTTGTTGGCTTTGATCATTTCGTATTGCAACTGTTTATCACTAAGTCCTGTACTTAATATTTTTTGATAATCAGCAATACCTTGTGCTTCCACTCTTTTGCGTTCAGCTTCCTGTTTTTCTTTTTGAAGTACAAAGGTCATTTTTTGTGCATCCTGTTCGGCATTGATTTTAGATTCAATCGTAGTTTTTACAGAAGCGGGAAGCATGATATTCCTCACCAGTAAAGATTCCAATTCAAGGCCCCGGTTAAAAAATTCATTTTTTAATGCTTCAAAAATTTTATTTTGGAATTCATCCCGCTTCGTGGAATACAATGCAACTGCATCATAATATACCGCGTTGTCCCTCAGCTTAGTCCTTACCATCGGTCTCACAATGATATTCTGATAATCTGTACCGATCTCTTTGAGGATTGACGGCGTCTTAAGCGGATTGACCCTATACAAAACCGTTACATCGATTTCCACTTCAAGACCATCAGCTGATAAAACGCGAATAGCATCATCACCTGCTTTATAACCTTCATCCTTTACACCAGACATCGTATAATTTTGTGTCTTAATGTCAAAGTCCGTCACGCGGACCAATGGATTGACAATGTTTAAACCTGATTCGAGCACTTTATTCTGAACTTTACCAAATAAAGATTGAACCCCTACCCTGCCCGCATTGATTTGCACTACCATAGATGAAAACAATCCTATCACTACAAGAACTATCCCTATAGTCCGGGCAATAGCAGCATACGGCGCCAGTGGTGAATCTTTTCTCCCAATTGCGGACGCAAGGAATAATAGTACAATCCCAAAAATAATGATACCCATAAGTAAATTTTTTTAATTGGCAGTAAATGTAGTCTTTAGTTGGCCAGATCAAAGCGATTTTAGACTGGCTTCAATACTTTGACGTCGCTCCAGGCCATCCGCCAGTTTTTTCCGTTCACTATCAATTACCTCAGGTTTAGCGTTTTGGATGAACCGCTCATTGTCGAGTTTTTTCCGGATTGAATCAATGAATCCCTGGGCATAAGCCAATTCTTTTTCCAGTCGTAGCCTCTCTTCAACAGGATCTATCTGGTTTTGAATGGGAATAAAATATTTAGTAGTACCGCTAATAAATGAAATGGATTGAGCTATTTCTTCATTTACAAATTCAAAACTTTCAAGGTTACAAAACTTCGATACAAAATCAAGATTTTCCGGATGATTGAACAGCGTTTTACTTTCTTCCGAATTGAAAATTTTCAATTCCACCGGATCTTTCATACTGATACCATTCTTATTTCTTGCCTCCCGGATAGATCTGATTATATCCTGTAAAGAAAGAATGGTTTTTATTTTAGATTCATCATAAGTAGATGGTCCCGGATAAGGAGAAATAATACAATCATCTCCAGTAGCTCTCTCTTTAAGCTGGTGCCAGATGTCTTCACTGATAAATGGAAGAAAAGGATGAAGCGCTGACAATATCTCTTCGAAATAAGAAATTGTCTGATCAAGAACCTGGGCTGATATAGCTTTACCTTTTTCCGGTTTAATCATTTCCAGGTACCAGGAACAAAAATCATCCCATACAAAAGAATACATCGAAGTGATCGCTTCAGACAGTTTGTATTCTGTAATAGCTTCATTAATTTCAGTCCGGCATTTATTCCATTTATGGATGAAGGACTGCATTGCTAAAGCCTGGATCGGCAGTACCTGAAGATCCCGATCACTTTGCCATCCTTGAACCAATCTTGCTGCATTCCATATTTTATTGCAGAAATTTCTTCCGTTCTCGCATAATTTTTCGTCAAACAAAAGATCTCCTCCTGCCGGAGAAGATGCCAGTATTCCATATCGTACCGCATCAGCACCATAGTCTTCGATCAACTTGAGGCAATCCGGGCTATTGCCCAATGATTTACTCATTTTTCTTCTTTGCTTATCCCGCACCATGCCTGTGAAATAAACAGCCTTAAAAGGTAACTGACCTTTCCATTCATATCCGCTCATGATCATCCTCGCAACCCACAAGAAGATAATATCCCATCCCGTCACCAATATGGAAGTAGGATAATAATAATCCAATTCTGCATTAGCTCTCAGCCCTTTGCCTGCATCCAGCTTTGCATTGAATACTGACATTGGCCATAACCAACTGGAAAACCAGGTATCGAGTACATCTTCATCCCGTCTGAGGTCAGACTGAGTAAGATTATAATTTCCAGTTTTCTTTCTTGCGATCTCGAGCGCCTCTTCTATAGTTTTTGCAACAAACGGTTCCTTAGATCCGGTAGCATTAGATTCAATAAGATACCACGCCGGTATCTGATGTCCCCACCACAATTGACGGGAGATACACCAGTCACGAATATTTTCCATCCAGTGACGGTAAACATTTTTGTATTTCTCCGGCACGAATACGATGTCACCATCCATTACAGCAGCCAGGGCAGGTGCTGACAATTTTTTCATATCGACATACCATTGCAGAGAAAGCTTTGGTTCTACTACCGCACTGGTCCTCTCTGACCTACCTATATTGGTTTTATAATCCTCCGTTTTTACCAAAGCACCGACTTCCTTTAATTTAGCTACTACCAGTTTCCTGGCTTCAAACCGTTCTTTACCGATAAAGATCTGTGCAGCATCATTCAGCGTACCATCATCATGGAGAATATCGATCGTCTCAAGTTTATGTTTTTTACCCAATTCGTAATCATTCAGGTCATGGGCCGGTGTTACTTTTAAAGCACCTGTTCCGAAAGCTGGGTCTACATATTCATCATAAATAATAGGAATAGATCTGTTAATAAGTGGAACCAATACCCTCTTCCCTTTCAACTGCTGATACCTCGGATCGGCCGGATGTACAGCCACTGCGGTGTCACCCATGATGGTTTCAGGTCTTTGGGTAGCAATTATCACGGATTCACCAGGTTTCCCTTCGATCTCATAACTTATATGGTAGAGGGTAGCCTGCTCTTCATTATAGATTACTTCTTCATTGCTAAGTACTGTTTTGGCTTCGGGATCCCAATGAACCATTCGAAAGTCGCGATATAGTTTGCCTTTGTTAAACAGATCTATAAACACTTCATATACTGCATCGCTTCGCATCTCGTCCATAGTGAATGCCGTCCGTTTCCAATCACAGCTGGCTCCTAATTTTTGCAATTGTTTAAGTATGATACCGCCGTACTTTTCAGTCCATTGCCATGCGTATTCAATGAATTTTTCCCTGGTGATATCTCCTTTTTTAATTCCTTTTTCTTCCCGCAACCATCGTACTACTTTGGCCTCCGTCGCTATCGAAGCATGATCTGTGCCAGGTACCCAGCATGCATTTTTACCTT
>JBDTUE010000419.1:0-3395 GCA_040007895.1 Saprospiraceae bacterium
ATTCCCCGGATTCTTTTGTTTTTATCAACCAGGATCACGTGTTCGGTATGCAGAAATTCAGTACTATCTCTGGTAAATCCTAAGTCTTCTTCAGCAAAATAGGACCGACGGGCTAGTTGGTATATTTCACCTTTATCGCCAGTAAGTAAATGCCATTGTGATCCATCGATATGATTTCGATCGGCATATTTTTTTAGTTGTGCTACACTATCCATCCATGGAGTGACACTGTACGATAACAATACAACATCCGGTTGATGTGCAAAGGCTTCTTGAATTTTTTTCATGTGTTTTGTCAGGGTAGGGCAGATGCTGATACATCGGGTAAATATAAAATTGGCTACATGGATTTTGCCTTCGATATCCTGGTGGGTTATAGTTTTTCCATCCTGATCTTCTAATGAAAATCCTGAAATGGTATGATCTATTTTTTCAACAATTTCTTTAGGTTGACTTATAAATACAGGGGTAAAGTCAGGCGTATTGTAATAAGGCAATTTAATATTAGCCTGTGACATAGAACATCCCGACCAGAATAAAACTATTAAATAGCAGCTAACTGCGATATAAACTGTCTTTAAGATTGATACAATGTTTCGTGCCGAGTAACCCATACCGTCGCCCATCTTTAATGACATAATTCGATTTGATCTTTCCATCGTTAGAATATACTTTTTGAGTACCATCTTCATAGCCATTTTTATAATGCATTTCTTTAATTAACATACCTAGTTCGTTCCATTCCCTGCAGGATCCATTGTATTCATCGTCCTTAAATTGATAGTTCATTTGTCGCTCACCATTTTCCCACCAGGTAATGAGCGCGCCGGTTTTTTTTCCATGAACATATTGTCTTAATTCGGCCGGTTTTCCATTCTTATAATATTTTTTAAACAAACCATGTTCTCGCCCATGCAGAAAGGATTGGATCATAGCGGTGTCTCCCGTGTCTTCATATAACCAAAATGAGCGGCCGGTAAACAGCTGATCATCCAGATACGTCCGATCACCTTCAACATGTAATTTAATAGCGCTGATCGGACTTACTGAATCATTCAATGAAGATGTGCAACCAATCGCAAACGCCATTAAGATAAGGTAAAACCTGACTGCCCATTTACCTGGATACGGTGCCTGGTGTTCCATAAAATCCGCTGCCATTGATATAAGGGTCAGTACTTGTAATATGATAATGATAAATGCCGCCAGGGTATTCTGTGGTAGCATGGCTATGACCATGAAAAGCGTCCAGATTTTCGTTGCTTACGCTTGTGCCATTTTCCTGCGGTCCATATACCGGAAATCCATCTAGTAAAAAGCCTAAGAGCGAAGACTTCGTGGCTTTAACTGTGGTTAGGTAAAGCGGCTCTACATGATAATGATAGTCCCCCATTGGCGTCGGATGTCCCCAATATTGATCAAAGCTGACTAATTCATTGGATAGCGGTTGACCATTACCCGCATATTGATTAAAGAATGGAACTCCATTGAGTGATATCCCTATAGCTCCGAGTGGAGTAGCCTGGTGATTAGATGCGACGATTGGTTTTATAGGAATTTTAAATGTCAATGACTGGGTAACGATCGTGTTAGGAGCTTTGCCAAATGTAAAACCACCAAATGTTTTTCCGGAAAAATCTTCATATAGATTGTTTGATGTGGGATAATAAACACTTTTATGATCAGGCAATCCATTCGTTTTGATAGTGACATAGGTTCCATCCGTGGTGATACTGGTAGCTCCATAGATTTTACTAAATACTTCTGGAACATCATTTGTTGAAGATGAATTTCCCTCAAGATCATCCTTTTTACAGGAGAAAGAGATGCTTATGAAAGTCAGCATCATTAATACAAATGGAAATTTTATTCTTTTCATGGTTATATAAATTAATAGATTATGTGAATATAGTTTGACTGAAATATATATCTGTCAAGCTAATACGATTTGAGACTGCTTATTCCTTCGGTGGGGGCATGCCTTTTTTTAATGGATCAAAATATTGGGCAAGTTCATGACTTAGTGCATTAAACGCCGGTACCTGATCTTCCCGGCAAAGATTCCGGAGAGCAGTGAAATGATTAAAATGAAGTTTTTCCAATTGCATTTGAAATGATCCCAGTTGTTGAATCAAGGAATCGGAAGGAATATTCAAGGAGGGATTTAATGCAGAGAATAACTGATTTTTAGTTTTTTTGAATTCTGATTCAATGGAAGATATACCTGATTGATGCTGGTCTATCAGAGTTTGATATTGTTTTTGTTGCTGTTCATCAAGCTTTAGTTTTTTGATTATAATATTTTTAGGCTGACCCCGTTCACCGGGATTTCCGGATGGGTGTGGTCCTGGCCTGCCGAAATATATAATGCCCAATAAAAGGATGTTGAGTACCATTAAAGCTATGACAGCCAATCCGAGTATTTTTATTTTATTCATAAAGATCATTTGAAGAAGTTAGGTGCATAGCCTGGATCAATGATTCTGTTTTACTTTGTTTTTTACTTACAACTGATTGATAAAGTATAGCACCGTTGAGGATCAGGACCAACAGGGCAGCCGCCACTGCGGTAATCAACCACGAAGAACGAATAGATACTATTTCATTTGAAGGATAAATCCCCTGCCGGATAGACTGCCATAGATGTTGTGGTGCTTCAACCGGTTTAATTGTTTTTAATATTTTCAGTTTATCGTCGATTTTCATGCTGTTTGTATTTATAGATACGATAAAATTGATCTTATCCTTCGGAGAGGCTTATTTTTTTTGAAAGATTTTGTTTGGCTCTTTGCAACAAGGATTCCACCGCTTTGGAGGTTATATTCATAATTTCAGCAACCTCTTTGACTGGTCTATCCTCGATTTTATTGAGTATCAGGGCCGTCTTCTGATGATCAGGTAATGTGCGGATCAGCATAAAAAGATGTTCTACTTCCGTTTTATTTTCCAATATGACGCCGGGATGATCAAAATCTGATAACTGATGCACTGACTCGTAAGACGATGATTGAAATAGGGAAAGGATGAGCCCGAATCTTTTTTTTGTTTTCTTTGACTTTAAATAATCAAGGCATTGATGAACGGTAATTCCACTAATCCAGGATTTTATGGTTCCTTTAGTTGCATCGTATTGGTCATACCGATTAAATATTTTGATGAAGGATTCCTGGGTGATATCCTGAGCTTCAGTTGTATTTTGAACATAGTGCAGGCATAGATTGTAAACCATGTTTTTATGGGATTGGTATATGGATTCAAACTCGGCTTCTGTGATCATCGACGATACATAAAATTAATGGCTGGTTGCATTCAGGTCGGTGTTGAATATAATTTTCTTTGTGTCATTCGAACAGTTTAATTAAAGTTCATCCTGAAACGAAGGTGATATAATTGTA
>JBDTUE010000420.1:0-3362 GCA_040007895.1 Saprospiraceae bacterium
TCCGTATTCGATATTCCTGACAATTGCCCAATTTCAGAAAATGAAATCCCACCGGTTACAAGGCCATTATTCAGCTGCAGCATATTTCTCATGTACTGGTAATAAAAACCACTTCTTACATTGAGATTAAACTTATTGTAATTGTCAGGTGCCAATAGTAATTTTTGCCGG
Organism: Saprospiraceae bacterium; assembly: GCA_040007895.1. Taxonomy (GTDB): domain Bacteria; phylum Bacteroidota; class Bacteroidia; order Chitinophagales; family Saprospiraceae; genus JADJLQ01. Next base: position 172 of record JBDTUE010000420.1, read on the forward strand.
TGATTATCTTCAGGCAGCATATCGAGCGTAAAAATATCCTGGAATCCATCATTGTTTATATCGGCAATATCATTGCCCATAGAAAACTGGCTCGTGTGTCCTATTGCAGTACTTAATTGATTTGAAAATGTTCCATTTTTATTATTGATGTATAAATAGTCAGGAACGGAATAATCATTAGAAACATAAAAGTCGGGCCAACCATCCTGATTGAGATCAGAAATCCCAATACCAAGACCATACGATAAAGCAGAACCATTGATACCGGCCGATTGTGTGACATCTTTAAACACGCCTTTATCTTGCCTGAATAATCTTGTGCCTTTAAACGGATCGTCTTTTTTAAATAAATCAGCCGTGCTCTGTTCATTCAATAAAGGAAGATTTTTTGGATTATGATTGAGTAAGATCATATCCAGATTTCCATCCCGGTCGTAATCAAAAAAATAAGATTGTGTTGAAAAGGCGGGGCTATTCAATCCATATGCATCAGCCAGATCTTTAAATTTAGGAATCCCTCTTTCATTATTTCCCTGGTTGATGAAAAGTTGGTTTGCCCTCTTCTCATCAGGTAATGCGCCGGAATAACATACATACAAGTCTAATAAGTGATCACCATTGATATCGACAGCAGTGACTCCCGTCTTCCATGGACCAGGTCTGCCTTCTGCACCGGATATTAAAGTGATGTCTTCAAACTGCATCTTCCCTTTATTCAGATATAGTTTATTATCAGACATGTTTGATGTGAAATACAAATCAATCAAACCATCATTATTAAAATCACCAGCAGCTATTCCTCCGCCATTATAAAAATATTCATAGAGGAGAATATTGGTATTAAGTCCTTCTGTCAGTGTGTTTTGAAAATCAATATGGGTCTGAGAGGATGGAAGTAAAGTAAATAAAGGTTTGCCGGGTTTATGATCAACTGAACTATTAATAGGAGCATTAGATTCATTTTTATTACATGCTAAAACATGAATCAATATTATTATCAAACAATATAGGTTTCCAAAGCGGAAATGCATAGATCATAAAAGTAAGAAATCTACCCCCATGACTGAGGGTAGATTTTCCTAAATAGACTAAAAAATGAATGATATGCTTAAAAAATTTCTACTAGTATCCTGCGTTTTGAATCAATTTGGTATTCCTTTGTATTTCATCTCTGGCAATTACTCTGAAATACATTTTATCATTCCATTTGCGAGTTTCATTTTCGGTATTGTCGACCACGGTATACGTATAGGTATATTTAGATTTATCAAACTTGTAAGGAACATTGGCTGTAGCTCCTGGTTTAAGTTTAGCCTGTACATTAATTGCTTTAATACCACGTCCTACCGTGGTCGGAGCGATCAACCATCTTCTGGCATCAGTATATCTATGTTCTTCATACGCTAATTCAATGCGACGTTCATTGCGGATTCGTTGACGCAAAGCATCTCCGGATTCTGTAATAGCGGGCATACCTGCTCTGAATCTGATCTTATTAATCCAGGTTCGCGCTGTAGCATCATCTCCGGTTTCATTGGCAGCTTCCGCATAACTAAGAGCCATTTCAGTAACTCTGATAAATGGCCATGGTATCACTTGAGCACTGGATTGATTATCCGCAACGGCAGGATTGGGATCGATGAACTTGCGAACATAATAATGAGTTCTGCTTCCGTTCCAGTTTTCTACCGGAGATTCCCTGGTATCGAGACCATTGATAGTGCCTCCTTTGCCGTCATCATAATACCCTGATTGAACCTGATTGACTGGATCCTGACCCGCTACATCAGCAGGTCTTGGTTTCCAATCTGAGCCATCATACAATACTGTTGAATAAAAACGAGGATCACGATTTGTATAAGGGTCAGCTTTTTGGATTGCATTATTCCAATCGAATTTAGTGCCGTCCATCATTTCATAATCGTCTACTAATAATTGGATTGGTGTGTTACCTGCCCAGTTGTGATAACCATTCGGGCCGTTATTAATTCCATTATGAATACCACCAAGTGGCCAGTTATCTTCTGCTGTATATAATGGAGTACTGGTGCGCTGGAATAATAACTCAGAGGTTGCTGCGGCATCACCTACTGCACTACCACCACCCATCGCTATTGAAAGATAGTTCTGCTTTCCTTCAGCAATTGATACCGGGGCAGAAAGATTAAGTTTATAACCCGGAGCTAGATCAAGAACAGCTTTGGCAGCGGCCTTTGCTGCATTCCATCTCGCAGTACGATCTCCTGAAGCATATGCATAAAGATTGAGTCCGGCAAATCCTCCAAGTACGGATGATTTAGCTTTTACTGCTGTAGCATCATGAAGATCACTTGCAGCGTATAATAATTGTCTTGCTTTAAGCGCTAATGCTGCTACTTCTGAAGTACGACCTGCAGTTTCAGGTTTGCCTTTAAGTAAGGCGGCTGCTTTATCTAAATCAGCAATGATAAATGCATTACACTCTTCGAAACTGTTTCGGGCTACTGAATAATCTTCGTTTAAGCCATATGGTTTATCGATGAGCGGTACACCACCATAATATCTTAATAATTGGTGATAATAATAAGCTCTAAGAAAATAAGCTTCACCTAATAACCTGTCTTTTAAAGCCTGATCTGCAAAGGTTGCTGTAGGTAGTCTGGTAATCGCCACGTTTGCCTGGCGGATAGCGAGATACATGCGTCCCCATTCATAAGTAGAACTTTGCCATGCTACGTTACTGGGACTTTCATTAGCTTGATTAAAGGGATCTATATTCCTTCCGGTATGAGTAAACATGGCTTCGTCAGTCAGTACGGCCAGTGCCTGTTCTTCGAATCCACCATAACCCAGGAAAGAGTATACATTATAGATGAATGCCTGGGCTAATGGGCCATCTGACCAGGTGGCTTCACTGGAGATTTTATCAAGAGGTTGGGTATTAAGAAAGTCTTCGTTGCATGCATAAAAACTTAACAGCACGATGGCAATCACTCCAACAAAAAATTTAATATTTTTCATTTTTTGAATTTTATTTTATTTAGAATTTAAGACTTAATCCGGCGTTAATCACTCGTGCCTGCGGATAAAACGTTCCGCCTACATTGGTAGATTCGGGATCAAATACTTCCAGTTTGTCAACAGTGAGTAAGTTTAGTCCATTTACATACACCCGTAAACCTCCCAATTTTGCTTTGTCATAGACATTGCTT
>JBDTUE010000421.1:0-3330 GCA_040007895.1 Saprospiraceae bacterium
CTTATCCTTCAATATCGTACAAAATCTAATTCTCCATTCACATCTATTTTCATCACCACAGAGGGTTCGCGTTCTTCTCTGGATTCCCGGCCACATTGTGAGATATAATCCACTTGTTGGAGGATATCAGACTGGACTTCACCAAAATATTTGGGGAAAGGATGTCCGGAGATATTAGCAGAAGTAGAGGTAATAGGCCTGGTCAGTGATTCGATTAAAGCCTGAGAATATGGCTCCCTTGTAATCCTGATTCCAATTGAACCGTCTTTTGATTTAAGATAGCTGGGCAGTTGGACTACACGATCATAAATAACGGTCACAGGTTTTTCATGAAATGCAAGTAGATTTTCCAATCTTGGATGGATCACGGGCACGTATTCTTTTAACATTTCAATAGAGGATACCAATAGAATCAAAGGGCTACTGCGATCGCGTCTCTTTATCCGGTATATCTTTTCCACTCCTTCTTCACTTAAAATATCGCAGCCCAGACCCCAGATCGTATCTGTGGGGTAAAGGATTACACCACCCCGTTTCAAAATTTCAATAGCCCCCAATATATCTTCAGCAGTATTCATTTTCACATCCAGCCTCATAAAAAATAATAATTTAAACTAATTTGCGGTTCTATTTATTGTAACAAAAGGCCAAGGTACCACTTGAAATATTTTTTTATTTTAATCTTTAGTCTAAGTCTTTGGATTTCCTCGACAGAAATAGGACATGCAGAACATCTTGTAGGTGGTGTGCTTTCATATACTTGTCTTGGTAATGGCACTATAGCCAATACAAAAAACTACCGTTTCAAACTCAATCTAAAGCGGGATTGTAAACAAGGCAATACGTTTGACGCGAATGTTGATATTGGTATCTATCAATTTAACGGAACCCAATATTTTTTCAACAGGAAAATTAATGTTCCGATCAGCACCGAACGCACAGTTCCGCTCAACCAGCAATCCTGTATTACTTTACTGTATGGTGTATGTGTAGACGAAGCAATATATCAGTTCGACATATTAAACTTGCCGGTGATCAATGAAAACTACCTGATAGCCTTCCAACGCTGTTGCAGGAATATGACGATATCAAATATCCTTGATCCCGGCAGGACTGGAAGTACTATCATGCTTGAAATCACTCCGGAAGCACAGTTGGTCTGTAATCAGGGCCCTACATCTGATATCCTTCCGCCATTGGTAGTATGTGCTAATGAAGATCTTAAATTAGATCTGGGCTCGACAGATAGTGAGGGAGATATGCTTATGTATGAGCTTTGCGCCCCGCTGACAGGAGGTGGTCCTCAAGGCTTAGGTGGTACGGCCGGAGATCCTCTTGGTTGTAATGGTATAAGTCCCGATCCATCCAGATGCGTTCCGGCTCTTAAAGAGGTAACATTTGCTAATTCCTCTATCAATGCGACCAATCCATTTCCATCTTCGACACCTATCAGTCTGACCAATGGAATACTGAGTGCACGTCCAAATAGCCTCGGTCAATACATTTTTGGAGTTTGTATTAAAGAATTCAGAAACGGAAAATTGTTATCTACTTCCCGGCGGGATATTCAGATCAACATTGCACAATGTAATATCAATATCCAGGCGTTAATTACAGCAGATAAAATAAGTAATAAAATTGCTGAATTGACTATCTGCGATCCAAGTTCGAACGTAACTATTATCAATCAAAGTAAAGACTCTCAATACATCAAATCTGTCTTCTGGGAGTTCTTAAGTCCAAAGAATGTGCGGTTTACGGATACCACGTTTAATTTTACAAAAAAATTCAGCGATACCGGTCTTTATATCGGCAAAATGGTGCTTAATAAAGGAAGCATGTGTGCTGATTCGATTATGATCCGCTTGAGATCATCCAACGCTGAAAAATATATAATCAATGCAGTGTATGATTCATGTGCCCTTAAACCGGTACAATTTTCAATTTCACCAAACCCCGCTTCCCCTTTTGATTCCATTCAGTGGGATTTTGGTGATAGCATTAGTTTGATGAATACATTAAATCCTCTTCATTCATACACCAAGCCTGGTTTATATACGGTAAAAGTCAACACCCTAAGCGCTCAAAAATGTAAATCATCCGCGTCTGCAGTTTTAAATTTTTTTCCATCTCCTCCAACCCTGACATTGTCATTTAAAGATTCCGTCTTTTGTTATCCACAACAAATTACGCTTGGCGTGAACGAAATAACAGATCCTAAATATCAATATGCATGGACACTCAGTGACGGGCAACAGTTCTCAGGTAATGCTCCGAAATTGACTTTTAATAAACCAGGAGTATACATGTTGAAATTGCTACTGACCTCTCCCAACGGATGCAAACTAAATAAGGATTTCAACCGTACCTTATTTAGTTATGAAAAACCAAAAGCTGCCTTTGATGTGGTCAATCCTGATTTAACTTTTAAAAACCCATTATTACAGGTCAGTAATAATTCCGTTAAAGCAAAGACATATTTATGGGATTTTGGAGACCATACTTCATCTACCTTGCTCAATCCGGAACATACTTATTTGAATATTGGCCGGTATAAAGTGACCCTTCATGTTACATCAGATAACGGATGCCTTGATTCTATTACATACCTGATCAATGTGGGATCTTCTGCTGATCTATATGTCCCGAATATATTTACTCCCAATGCTGACGGGAACAACGATATTTTCGTTCCTATTGGTATCATAGGAATATTGTCCTCTTATGAATTTTCAATCTTTGACCGATGGGGTAGTTTAGTATTTTTTACGAGAAATCTCAACGAAGGCTGGGATGGAAATAATCAAAAAAATATCAATCTTGCTGCAACGGAAGGAGTATATGTGTACCAAATAAGGTATATCACGGAAGACGGAGTAGTCCGAATTGCCAAAGGATCAGTAACTTTAATTCGATGAAAGTGAGTAATAAACCAAGACTCTTTTTATTATTTTTCCTACTGAGTGTATCCATCAGTCAAATTTCAGCCCGTCATATTATTGGAAGCGACTTCTATTATGTCTGTAATGGTGATGGCAGAGGTTCTAATACTAAATCATTTAGTTTCCATCTGGATGTATACCGGGATTGCAGCACACCTATCTTATTCAATCCTAACGCTGCATTTGGTGTCTATATCTATTCTCCAGCCAGGGGTTACCGGTTTGTAGATCAATTTAATATTCCTCACGGAGCGATTTCAAGGGTAAAGGCGGATCAAAATCCATGTATTATCATTCCTCCCAATGTGTGCGTCGAAACCACGGATTATGAATTTAAAATTGAATTACCCATCATCGAAGAAACCTATGTCATTTATTATATACAATG
>JBDTUE010000422.1:0-3319 GCA_040007895.1 Saprospiraceae bacterium
CCGGTACAAAAATAAAAAGAACATCATTTGGATTTTAGGAGGAGACCGTACTCCAAGAAATGATGCAGACGTTACGATTTGGCGTCGTATGGCTGCCGGAGTTCAGGATGGAGTAGGGGGCAAGGAAAAAGCATTAATGACATTTCATCCTCAACCCAATGGAATGGAGGATGGTGGATCTTCCAAGTGGTTTCATCAGGATGAATGGCTGGATCTCAATATGTTTCAGACAGGACATTGCAGAGAAAACAATGTATGGGATCGTATTGCTGTCGCGTATAATAAAACTCCGGTGAAACCGGTGATAGATGGTGAACCAATTTATGAAGATCACCCGGTGTGTTTTAATGCAACTGATCTGGGAACATCGAGTGCGTATGATATCCGTAAAAATGCTTACCTCGACGTATTGTCAGGGACTTGCGGTCATACCTATGGATGTCATGATATCTGGCAATTTTACGACCCATCACGTGTTTCTGTGAATGGACCACATTTTCCATGGTATGTGGCTATGGATCTTCCCGGGGCGAATCAAATGAAATATTTAAAACATTTAATGGAAGCACGCCCTGTACCTGACCGCGTACCTGATGTGGCGATGATCGTAGATCCATTATATGAACATAACCGGATCCATGCATGCCGGAGTAAAGATTATATATTGGTTTATTCTTCTGAGGGATTTCCGTTTGAATTAAAATTGGGTAATATTTCGGGTAAACAATTACAGGCTTATTGGTATGATCCGAAAAATGGTAAAAGCACCAAATCGGACCTTGTAGAAAATGCAGGAACTAAAAAGTTTATTCCGCCTTCGAAAGGTTATGGTAAGGATTGGGTATTAGTCTTGGATAATGTGGATAAGAAATACGCCGATCCTGGTTTTCCAATCAATTAATAAAAATAGTTCTGGCTCCGAATATACGACCTGCCGTTTTACCATGATTAGCAAGTATCTTAATCATGACTTTTTGTTTTCCATCTATTAAAGTTGTAGGAAGGTCATACGTGAGATCATAAAATTTCCCTGTTTTACCTCCTTTCCAATCGACAGTACTTAATAATGTATCGTCAAGGAGTATATCCCAGATCCTGTTTTTGTCATCTCCAATGTACGTGAGCACCAATTGATTTTTCACGGATGGGTTTACCAATAATTCAAATTGGAAATAGTTTTCTGATCTCGCTTCTCTTCCTGGTCTTCCAAGGGCATCTTCTACATACGATCGTTCACTATTCGTAAGATTGTGTTTCTTTTCGTCTTCCGGCTTTCCCGGTATGATATAATCTATCGTATGTGATTCAAGGTTTTTTATTCTTTCAATTTCAGCGAAATGGTCTGATTTTACTTTATCCCACTGCTGAGTAGTCATATAATCAAAGTAAACATTATAGTAGGAATCATATACCTGATAAAAAGGTTTGAGTTCAACAGAAGTTGATTTTGTATTATTCTTCAATTCAAAGGCTAGGTTACCAGAAGAAGATTTTTTTAACCAATGATTTATTGATCGCTCTTCTGATGGAAGTATAGGTATATCCAATTCACCGGGTTCAGATTTACCAAGGTCTGCAGCAAGGACTAACGGCCCATATTTGAAGGAGACGCGGTCAGGATTGTCAGGCATAGGCTCTGTATATAATGACTCATTTAATGTAATCCTGATGACATCGTTTTTCTTGAATTTATGTTTAAGCATTACATAACCATTAGATTCAGTAAGGTTTTCGATCGGAATATCATTGATTTGAAGACCTATTTTATCAGACCAAAATGGATGTCGAATAGCGATGATAGTATTTGCTTTTGGCTGACTGTTTAAGGTCAGGCTAAAGGTATTTTCATTGGGAAAATCGCCTTTCAGGCTCATCGATAAATCTTGTTGTTTCCATTTCAATTCACTTGGAATGAATAGATTAACAAACAATATATTTTTTCCATCATGACTATAGATTTGTTCCTGATATTTTGAATGATTTTCCATGCCACTGCCCACGCAACAGGTGAATGTATTAAACGTATCGCTAAATGTTTTTTTAGTTCCCATCCGCAGTGGGACGAAATAGGTCATCATGCCGGTATTAGGATGTTGTGATGCCAGGATATGATTGTATAAAGCTCTTTCATAAAAATCCATATAATTCGAGCCTGGACTCCATGAAAATAAATGCCTGGTAAGTTTAAGCATATTGTAGGTATTGCAGGTTTCACAAGTGTTATCACTGAGCCCGTCATTTAATTTTCCAGCATCACCACAATATTCATAATTACTATTGCCACCAATAGAATAGGTATGATCATGAACCATTACATTCCAGAAAACATCGGCTATTTTTTTATCTCTTACCTGTCCGGTGAGTTCATATTGCCTGGCACTGCCGATGGCTTTTGGTACATTGGTATTAGAATGTTTGCCGGGCAGTGGGTCTATCCCTTTTGCTAATTGACCCATCACGAATTCATCATAGAATTTGTAAGAAAGCTTAAGATATTTTTTATTACCGGTGAAAGAATAAATATTCGCTAATACATCATTCATTCCACCGTATTCACAATTAAGCATTTTTAATCTCGTGGAGTCATTTAATCCATTGACCGTTTGATGTACCCAATCAGCCATTTTGGTAACTATAGTCAATGCCATTGGATTCGAAGTATATAGATAGACATCACATAGTCCTGCCATGATCTTATGTACTGTATACCATGGGCTCCATCCACCATTCAGATCAAATCCGGATGATTTTATTTGCCCCCGTTGCACTTTAGCAAAGATGGAGTCTTCAAGTGGAATACCACCGAGGTAACCACTTTTCCGTTTTATCTGTATTGCGTTTAACTCATGAATCAGTATATCAATTTTGTTTTTTAAAACAATACTTCCTGTGGATGCATACATCATCGATGCTGCGGATAAATAATGACCCAATGTGTGACCGGATAATCCTGAATTTTCCCAGCCTCCATAGAGAGAATCCTTTGGTGATAGTCCAGCATTGATATAAAATCGGGTCAATAACCTATACGGATTGATCAACACGAGATAAGCGCTATCCATAGACCTTGCATGATAAAATGGACTACCCGGACTAAGCTGTACATCTTTAAGATTAAAACTATAAGCTGAGATTGGAATGACTGGTTTGACTTTTATCAATTTATTGTCCCATTCCGGAACTACAGATTGAGCCTTACTAATAAAGCAGTATCCAAAAGATAAAAAAAAGAAAAAAATAAAAGAACAGGGTTTCACCATTTCATCTTGTTTTCATCTAATGTAAAATAAAAAGTTGACTTCAAATCTTTCCTGGACAG
>JBDTUE010000423.1:0-3291 GCA_040007895.1 Saprospiraceae bacterium
CCTGTGACCCCCGGGTAGTCGAAACTATGGTCCCTTATTTCTTTGAAAAATTCGGTAACGCTGCCAGTCGAAGCCATCCTTATGGCTGGGAAGCTGAAGAAGCTGTGGACTATGCCCGCGAGCAAGTAGCTGCATTAATTCATGCCGATTCTAAGGAAATTATCTTCACATCCGGAGCTACTGAATCAGATAATCTGGCTCTTAAAGGTGTGTTTGATATGTACCGGAAAAAAGGAAATCATATCATTACAGTTACCACTGAGCATAAGGCAATACTCGACACCTGCAAACATTTAGCAGAACAAGGGGGAGAAATAACTTATCTAAAAGTCAATGATAAAGGATTAATTAATCTTGAAGATCTTGAAGCTGCTATTAAACCCACGACTATTTTGGTTTCCATCATGTGGGCCAATAATGAAACTGGCGTAATTCAACCTGTAAAAGAAATCGGTGAGATTTGCGCTAAGCATGGTATCCTTTTTATGAGTGATGCAACTCAAGCAGTAGGAAAGATAGATGTCAACCCAAGGGAAATGGGTATCCATTTAATGGCCTTCAGCAGTCACAAAATGTATGGCCCCAAAGGGATCGGTGCCCTTTATGTCAGTCGCAAAAATCCAAGAGTAAAAGTTACAGCTCAAATGGACGGCGGCGGGCATGAACGTGGAATGCGATCGGGTACACTTAATGTTACGGGTATTGTTGGGTTTGGAAAAGCAGCAGAACTGTGCAGATTAGAAATGGATACGGATATGGCTCGTATTAGTAAACTAAGGGATCATCTGGAGACTACCCTTAAAAATTCAATGGAAGAAGTATATATCAATGGTGATCCTGCGCATAGAATGCCCCATGTTACCAATATGTCTTTTAAACATGTAGAAGGCGAAGGATTGATGATGACGTTTAACCAAAAGATGGCATTGTCCTCCGGGTCTGCTTGTACATCTGCTTCTTTGGAACCATCTTATGTTTTAGTTGCGCTCGGACTTGGTGATGATTTGGCACATTCTTCGCTGAGATTTAGTTTAGGAAGATTTACTACGGATGAAGATATTGAAATAGCAATCAAATCTATCCAGGAAGGTGTCAATCATATGAGGGAACTCAGTCCTATTTGGGAAATGTATAAAGAAGGAGTCGATCTCACCCAGGTAAGTTGGGCGGCTCATTAAACTTTTTAATGTATAAACTTGTTTTAATAACTAATAAATTCAGCAATCATGGCATATTCAGAAAAAGTCCTCGATCATTTCCAACATCCTAAGAATGTCGGCACACTTGATAAAAGTAAAATGAATGTAGGCACGGGTTTGGTAGGAGCACCAGAGTGTGGTGATGTAATGCGTCTTCAGATTGAAGTAGACGAAGAGACTGGTATGATCAAAGATGCTAAATTCAAAACTTTTGGTTGCGGCTCTGCTATTGCTTCATCTTCCCTAGCTACCGAGTGGTTAAAGGGTAAGTCTTTAGAAGATGCGATGAAAATCGACAATATGGATATTGTTGAAGAGTTGGCATTGCCACCTGTCAAAATACACTGCTCAGTGCTGGCAGAAGATGCTATAAAAGCAGCCATTAAAGACTATCAAACTAAAAATGGTATTGTTTCTGAAACAGTAAACCATTTAGTAGAATCAGCAAAAGCCTAAAATCCTTATGATTCATATCTCAGATTTAGCCGAAAAGCGCATTCGTGAGATCATAACTTCGGAACAACTCACGAATGATTATTTTGTAAGGGTCAGTGTGACCAGTGGTGGTTGCTCAGGCCTTTCCTATAATATGGACTTTGATAATGAATCACGTCCGAAAGACCAGGTATTTGAAGACAGAGGGATCAAAGTCGTCACTGATCTCAAAAGTTTTTTATATTTATTTGATACTACATTGGATTTTTCAGGTGGATTACAGGGTAAAGGATTCTACTTTGAAAACCCTAACGCATCGAGAACTTGCGGATGTGGAGAAAGTTTCGCGGTATAATTTTTTATTCGCTTAATTCTCCAATAGGTAATCACTACTCCATTTAGCTTTATGCTAAACACTTTAAAGTACAGCGGCTGGCTTAATACAGCTTGGTGAATTCACAATCCTAATCATAATACCTGCCTATATGATCCGCTATCGCTTTTCTTAATTTGATCACGTCGATCTGACCCATCTGTTGATGAACGATCTTTCCTTCCGGTGACACTAAGATCGTATAAGGCAAAGCACCTTGCCATTTGGGATCGACAGCTTCGATTAAAGCATACTTATCTGTTCCGTCATAAATCAGGTTTTTATTAGATGCATATTTTTCTTTCAAAAATGCAAGCGCTTTGTCTTCATTCTTTGGGGCATCCATAGAAACTGAAACAAATTCAAAATCCCTGCGACGGTACATATGATTAGATTCTACCAGGCTGGTGAACTCTGCCACACAAGGACCACACCAGGTAGCCCATACATTGATAAGTCTGTATTTTTTATTGCCTTTATTCTGGACCAGTTCTTTTATAGCCGGGATATCTGCCTTTTCAAGCGTCACTGGCTCCGTAGCCCATTTTGCAACTTCTGCAATTTTACTAGCTGATTTCTCAGCCCATTTTACACTGCACCCAAATACTTTAGTGGTAGCTGGCTCGATGGGTTTATTCATTAAAAGTGCATCTACTGCATCACGGAGATTGTGAACTGTTTCTTTTCCGATATGTTCATTGTCATCGATCCTGCCTTGATATTTTAGCTTCCTGGACTTGTCAAAAATAAATACATGTGGCGTAGCTATTGCACCATATTTATGCGAAGTAGCTTGTGTGGCCCCGTCATAGAGATATGAAAAATTATATTTTTTGTCTTTTGCGCGTATTTGCATTTCTTGATAACTATCACTGATATCGGTATAACCCATTTCATCCCAACGCACTGATTTATCAGAATTAGGGCTGATAGCTACCAATTTGACATTCTTAGATTTATAGTCATTGACGAATTTGATTATACGGTCCTCATAAGCCTGGGCAGTTGGGCAATGATTGCATGAAAATAAAACCACCAGGATATTTGCTGTCGCAAAACTTTTAAGCGAATACATTTTGCCATCTGTTCCCTTAAGACTGAAGTCTGGGGCTGAAGCACCGATCTCAAGGGTCTTTACATCTTCTGCAGCATTAATTTGAAAACTTATAAGTAAAAAGATTAAACCGAAATATTTTTTGATCATATTATATTTTTATTTAAAAAACGAAGCTAAGATAAGCAGTTTGTTCACTTTATGCAATCGATTGAGTAAAATGAATCCTT
>JBDTUE010000424.1:0-3291 GCA_040007895.1 Saprospiraceae bacterium
TACGTAGCCAGAAGTGGGAAATGTAGCATCTATGGATCCAAGTACGATTACACCCCCACGTAGACTTACTCCGGGTTTGTTTATTGATTGGGAATATACTGCAGCCTGTGCATGAAGCGTAACGTATAAAAAAGAGAGAAAGAAAACAGTAACCAGGTAAAATTTTTTCATAAAAATGGCCTTTGAGATAAGGATAAAACACAATATAAGGAGGCTGGTTGTCCTAAAATGAATATATCATATGTACTATTTCTGACCTTCAAATAAAAAGTTTTCTGAAGTTAACGGTATCTTCATTCCAACCTTCAAGTTTCTTTGATGCTGATTGCATTATACCCAAAACCTGCCGGATGAAATATTTATCGTTTGTGAAAAAATTATTCGTTTTAGGATGCCTGACAATTTTCATTATCCTATGCTCCTGTTCGCAAGAAGGACATCAAAACAAAGAAAAGGAAAGGATAAAAGACAAATTTACAATGCCTGGGAAGACAATCCTGGCTGACCTTCCCGATTCTCTTCAGCCAAAGGTGACCTACCTTGATGATGTGCCTAAACCTACCTCTAAAAAAATCACTATTCCGCCACCATCGAAGACTTTTATTGATCCCAGGACGGGAGTTCAGTTCCCTCCTTATGCACAAGGGTATGGATCTTTTACGAATTATACGACCGAAGACGGGCTTGGCAACGATATGGTGCATAGTGCTTTCAGGGACAAAAAAGATCAAATGTGGTTTGGTACAATGGGTGGAGGTGCATCAAGGTATGATGGGAAAAATTTTACAACTTTTAACACGGAGAACGGATTGCCTAGTAATACTGTATGGTGTATCCAGGATGATAAATATGGTAATCTCTGGTTTGCAACAAATAACGGTTTATCGCGCTATGACGGTAAAACATTTGTCAATTTTTCTACCGGACAGGGGCTTCCAGGAAATGATTTTGGCCGCATTATCGAGGACGATTCAGGTGATCTCTGGATCACTGTTTTAGGCCATGGCCTGGTGCGATATGATGGAAAGACATTTACTAATTATACCACTGAACATGGCCTTACCTCTAATGATATCTGGAGCATGTCGAAAGATCAGGAAGGCAAAATTTGGTGTGGTACGCGAGGTGGTGGTATATTTTATTTCGATCCGCTTATTGGAGCTAAACCCACATTTATTCCTCTGAGTGGTCAGGGGAATTGGGCGAGTAATAGTGTGCTCAGCATTTTTGAAGATAGTGATTGCAAAATGTGGTTTGGAACTGAAGAAAGCGGTGCGTTATGCTATGATGGAATATCATACATCAATTACACGCCTAATGATGGTCTGGGCTGCAATACAATTCTCAGTATTAAACAAGATAAGAACGGTACGTTATGGTTTGGAACGTGCCAGGGTCTCAGTCGATTAAATGATCAGAAATTTTTTACGTACAGTACCCAGCAAGGATTGAGTAATAAAATGGTCAATTGTATTGTAGACGATAAAGCGGGAAACTTATGGTTTGGCACTTATGGTGGTGGTGTATTCCAATACGGAGGAGATTCTTTTGTCAATTTTAAATCTGCTCCAATAAATAATAATGTTTCATCAATCCTTGAAGATAAATCCGGTCATCTTTGGTTTGGGACAAGATATAGTGGCCTTTCCTTTTATGATGGTAGAATAGTTACAACCCTAATGCCCACAGATGGCCTTGCCCGGAACTGGGTCAATTTTTTAATGGAGGATACAAAAGGAGACATATGGTTCAGCACATATTACGGTGGAGGTGTTGGTCGGCTCAGGCTGAATTTACCAAATGAATTTTTGAACTCTCCCACAGAACTTTCTACACATCCCGCCAAAAAAAAATTGACTGAAGAAGGGCCGATAAACCTGACAACTTTTACTGCTTCTCAGGGACTGGCCTTTGATGCTGTTTATGGCATCACAGAAGATAAAAAAGGCAATATATGGTTCGCTACTGATGGCGGAGGTATTTCAAAATTTGATGGAAAATCCTTTACAGCATTTACCAAATCCCAGGGATTGTTAAACAATGAAGTTTACTACATATTTGAAGATAGCAGAGGTAATTTTTGGTTACAATATGTCGGTGCGGATGGGGTAACATTTTTTAATGAAGCATATTTTTTAAATCTGACCACATCTCAGGGACTGGTCGACAATAGCATTAACAGCATAGCTGAGGATACAGAAGGTAATCTTTGGTTTGCTACGCCAAAGGGAATAAGTATAATGCGTAAAGAAAAAATTGTTGAAATGATTGATAAACACAGGGATCCTGAGTTTTTTCAATCATCTCTTTTTGAAACATTTACTACTAATCAGGGTTTGCCAAGCAATGTCATCAACGACATCGTTCCTGATGAAGTGGATAATTTATTGGTTTCGTCAAACATCGGAATGTTTTTTCTGAAAGGTGGAATACATGCATTTTCTAATCCGGGAGATATCCAGGTTTACAATACCGATGAAGGTTATCCATTAAGAAGTGCCGGTGGTATTTTTAAAGATACCAAAGGGATAATATGGATCACGACAGAATCTGATAAGACAGGGCTGGTGCGTTTTGACCCGAAGGCATTGAACAGAAATTGGGATCCGCCCCAGATCATTCTCCAACGTATCAGAATAGATGATGAAGTGATCAACTGGTACAATTTAATGTCGTCCTCACCCATCAAAGAGACTCCGGATACAAATTATATTCCGTCATATGTCACTGAAGAAGTGAACATCTATGGTAGACAACTTTCTGAAGAAGTACGAGACAGTTTAAAGAACAAATTTGCCGGCGTTAGATTCGACTCAATCTCCAGTTGGTATCCTGTGCCGTTAAAACTCGAATTGCCTCACGCACATAATAACATTTCAATTGATTTTCATGCAAACGTAATCACAAGAAATCGTTTAGTGCGATATCAATACATGTTAGATGGTTATAATAAAGTATGGAATCCTGTAACGGATAAATCTTTTGCTTCTTTCGGAAATCTTTTTGAAGGGAATTACACATTCAAAGTAAAAGCCCGCAGCCCCGAAGGTGTATGGAGTGAACCTATTGAATATTCTTTTAGAGTATTGCCTCCTTTATATCGAACTTTATGGGCATACGGTCTTTACGGATTTGGTTTTCTTTTTATCATGTATTTAGTTCAACTGCAACAAAAGAAACGCACAAAAAACATTGAACGTAAAAATGCGGTGCAAAAACAAGCTATCCTCAATGAGCGCCTGCGCATCAGCCGTGATCTTCATGATGAGGTCGGTGCTACGCTGAGTGGAA
>JBDTUE010000425.1:0-3279 GCA_040007895.1 Saprospiraceae bacterium
TCGTGATTGGATTGGGGACTATCGAAATGCGTAAAGGAATAGATTTATTTATCGAATGCGCAGCTGCAATAGTTCGTTCCGGAAGAATCAAGCATTGCAGGTTCGTCTGGATAGGTTATGGTTATAACATAAATGATTTATCCTACTCCTTTTTTCTTCATGAACAGATCAAGCGCTCTGGCTTAGTGTCAAACGTTTTTATCATAGACGCGGTACCTGATTTGAAAATTGCTTATGAGGCAGCAGATATAGTACTTATTTCATCCCGGTTGGATCCTTTGCCCAATGTTGGGATCGATGCTATGTTTTATAAGAAGCCCCTGATATGTTTTGATAAAGCTACTGGTCTTGCGGACATACTTATAAAAAACAATTTAGGAAATGAATGTGTGTCTGAATATATGGATACCATGAATATGGCAAATAAGTTGATGAATTTGGCTCAATCTGAATCTTTACGTCAACGGGTGGGACTTCGATTAGAACAAATTGCCAACGAGTTTTTTGATTTTGAAAAATATGCTTTGCAAATTGAAAAAATTGGATTAGATGCGGTGCAATATTATAATCAACAACAAAGGGATGCCGTCACTATTATGGACTCGGGGATCGTTTCTTTGGATTATTTTCTCAGACCTGATGAAAAGATGGAAATTAAAGCGGCAGTCACTCTATATGTGCGAGCCTGGGCAAGCCAAAATGTTAGAAGAAAACTCTTTGCAGGATTCCATCCGGGGATTTTTATGGAACAATCCCAATCCTATAAGCCAGATGGAGATCCATTAGCACAGTTTATCACACAAGGCCGACCTGCCGGACCATGGAGCGTTAAGGTAATCACTTCGGCCACAAAACCGACTATCATCCCTGATTCGTTAAGGATTGCGCTTCATATCCATGTTTATTATCCTGAGTTGCTTTTAAAAATATTAAAGAGATTAAATCGAAATGAAATAAGCCCCGATTTATTTATTAGCGTGTCTGATCAACTGGATTTAAAAGAGATTCATGAAATCCTTTCCTATTATTATAAAGGCAAAGTCATCCAGGTGCAATCGGTTCCCAATAAAGGACGGGACATTGGACCTTTCTTTACAGCTTTTGGTACTTCATTTGTTAATAATTATGATATCATAGGACATATACATACAAAGAAAACAAAACGTATTCCGAATGAAACGTTTGGTACTCGGTGGTTTGAATTTTTATTGGATAATTTAATAGGCGGCCGACATAACCTGGCAGACATCATTCTTAGCCAAATGGCATCAAACCCTTTGATTGGATTAGTCTTTCCAGACGACCCACATGTACTTGGCTGGGACTTGAATAAAGGAGAAGCCGAAAAATTAAGACTACAAATGGGACTTAAAGAACTACCTGAAAATATTTGGTTTCCAATGGGCACTATGTTTTGGGCCAGGACGGAATCTTTATTGCCTTTATTTAATATTGAAATTGACTGGGAAATGTATCCTGATGAACCAATTCCTGAGGATGGTACTATTTTACATGCACTCGAAAGAATACTACCGCTGGTTGTAAGTCATCAGGGATTTCAAATAGCAGTAACGAATGTAGAAGGTGTTAACAGATAAACAGGTCTATTGAATTCATACTAAACTAATCCTTAAACTCCTTTTTATTCCCACCGGGAAAAATATCATTAGAAAATTCGGAAACGACATTTTTAACGGGTCCATATAAATTTAGAGTTCCATTTTTCAAGTAGATAGCATGGTTGCACATTCGTTCTACAGTAGATAGAGTATGGCTCACATAAATTATAGTTTTTCCTTCCTTCCGGCAAACGATCTCCATCTTGTCCATACATTTTTTCTGAAACTCGATATCTCCGACAGAAAGTACTTCATCGAGAATAAGAATATCTGTTTGTAAATGAGCTGCCACGGAAAAAGCCAACCGAACATACATTCCGGAACTATATCGCTTAACCGGAGTATCTATGTATGCCTCCACTCCTGAAAAATCAATAATTTCACTAAGTTTTCCTGCTACTTCTTTCCTGGTCATTCCCAGAATCGCCCCATTCATATAAATATTTTCTCTACCGGTAAACTCCGGGTGAAATCCTTGTCCTACCTCTAATAAACTGGCTACTCTTCCACGTATTTTTATATCCCCGGAAGTGGGATTGGTAATCCGGGATAAAATTTTAAGTAAGGTGCTTTTGCCGGCTCCGTTTTTTCCGATAATGCCAATAGTCTCACCTTTCACGATATCAAATGAGATATCCTTCAAAGACCAAACAAAATCTGATTTATGAGTCCTGTCATTTTCCAATATTTCAATGGATGCATAAGGATCTTCTCTTCCCCTGACTCTGTACCACCATTGATTCAGATCTCCGTACAATGTTTTAGTACTGACCGCTCCAAGGCGATACATCTTTGATATATTTCTTATCTGAATTGCAATCTCCGACATAATTTTGTTTGATCTCTGATAAGTCTAAATAGTATCAATAAAATATTTCTCTGTTTTATTAAATAGAGTAATTCCAATTATAAGAGTTAATAAGGTAAATACGGTAGAATACAGAATGTCTAACCAGTGAAAGGAGCCTGTCCCAAGTATAGAGTAACGTAACGTTTCTATAATGGACGAAAGAGGGTTTAGTTTAATTAAGGTTTGTAATTTTAGATTAGTAACTCCGGACAATGGATACACGACAGGAGTCACCCACATGGCAAGCTGGATACCAAAGGTAACCAGGTGTTTTAAGTCCCTGTATTTAATAGTTAGTGACGTCACAATCATACCCAGGCTCATACTAAGCAGACAAATAAGGAGTAGCAGGTAAGGAAATAAAAAAAGGGTATAATTAATTTTTATATCTGCACCATGAATGAGATAATAAATGTAAAGGACTGCCAGTACAAGGATTTGAAATCCAAGAGCTAATAAACCCGAGATAGTGGCTGCTATCGGTGCGGTGAGCCTGGGGAAATAAACCTTTCCAAACAAATGGGAGTAGATTAAAAAAGTATCCGCATTTTTAAGGAGGTTACCTGAAAAATAATTCCAGAAAATAATCCCACTCATGTAAAACAACATTTTAGGCTGACCTTCTGTAGACATTTTTGTCAATCCTCCAAAAACCATCGCATAGACAAGAGTAGTAATCAGCGGTTGAATAATATACCATAGTGGGCCCAGAATGGTTTGTTTATATACAGCGGCAAAATCCCTGATAATAAACATATAAATCAGGTCTTTATATTGCCATAATTCTTTTAAATTCCAATCAAATAAATT
>JBDTUE010000426.1:0-3271 GCA_040007895.1 Saprospiraceae bacterium
CACACGCAAAAGCCGAAGGAAAAACATCCGCAAATCCATTAAAAGAATCATTTGGAAATAAAGCAAATTTAAAGGTCGTCTTATTAGCCATATTTGGCGTAACGATGGGAGTGGGTATAGTGAATGGTCCCATTTATTTCTTTATTCAAACCTTTCTATTAAAAACTCTTTTTATAGATTATGGCCAGGTCAATACTATTTTTATCTATGATTTGTTAATCATATTTCCAATAATGATTTTTTTTGGATGGCTTTCCGATAAGGTTGGCCGTAAGCCCTTACTCCTGCTCAGTATGTTGTTTGCAATCATCTTTTTCCGTCCCATTTACGAACAGATGTATCAAACGGTTAATGTGAAAAATAAAACCGAAGATCCAGCTCAAATGACAATCGAAAAAAAACAAGACGGATTGTTTACTGTTACCACGACCCGGCATATGTACACCGATAAAACCATATTCCAGGAAGTTGAAAAGCTGTCAACAGTTCAAGACCAACCATCCAAAGCTGAATTAGTGAAAACCATATTCATCAACGATTCAGATAAACGGAAATTAATTTTTCTGATTTGCCTCCTTTTATTCATCGCAACTATGTCGTATGGTCCGCTTGCAGCTTATTTGGTAGAAATGTTTCCATTAAAAATTCGTTATACCTCGCTTTCTTTTCCGTATCACATCGGTTTTGGAATACTAGGTGGCATGACTTTAGTGATCGGTACATATTTGGTCAATAAAGCAACCGAAGCTCACGATGCAAAATATTATTTAGCCGGATTGACGTATCATTTAATATTGATGACAGTCAGTTTAGTCATCGGTTTTTTTTATCTCAAAGAAAACTATGCCGAGCAAAAAAGTGTAAACAATTCATCACAATTTAAAAATACAATTAAACGCTACTTAGGTGTTGTCTGGATATTGTTAGGATTAGCGGCTGCTTATTTTGGCATTTTTGAATTAGGCTTACCGAAAATATACTCCGGCAAACAAGATGATTTAATTTTCGGGATCATCATTATGCTGATCATTGCACCTATTACTTCAGGAGGTTTATTGCTTTTCGGAAAATTTGCATGGCAAGGAGAATATGATGATTAACCCTATTAAACGAATCTGATAACCAGAGTATTTCTTCTCAAAAATGACAAATGAACGAATAATCTTAAATGAGACATTCATATCGATGCCAGGGATTAAAAACAGGCTTAATTATTTTATATGTTTCATTCTTGTCGTCTTGACAAATTGCAACCATATGGTGAAAGAAGAACCTATTTTACTTTATAATGGAAAAGGTACTTCCACTAACGATGTTAAAGCAATCAAAAATCTATTGCATTCAAATCATTTGAATTTTACTCTAATAAATTCAACTCAGTTAAACGGGCTGGATACAGCCAGATTAAAAAAACACAAATTGATAATCATACCTGGTGGTAATTTTATAGAAATGGGTGATAACCTTACGCATGAAACATTCATCAATATTCAAAATGCAGTTCACCAGGGATTGAATTATATGGGAATTTGTGCCGGTGGTTTTTTAGCTGGCAATACCCGAAATAATAGTTTCAATATAACCAATGATGTACAATTTAAATTTTATTCAGCGGAAGATAAAGGCATAAGAGAAGCGGCTGTTGCCATTTCCAATCCGGACGGTTCAATCATCGAAAATTATTGGGAAGATGGCCCTCAATTTAGCGGATGGGGCGAAGTAGTTTCTAAATACCCGGATGGTACTTCTGCGACTGTACAGGGAAAATATGGGTCAGGATGGGTAGTTCTTACCGGGATACATGCTGAAGCACCGGCAACCTGGAGAAAAGAATTTCATTTTACTACTACCATGGAATCCAGTCATGAATATGCGGTAAAACTTATAAAAGCCGCCATGGACAAAACAGTTCTACCGCATTTTTAAATGGTAATAATACGGCAATTTGGATTTTATAGAAGGTCATTTAGCTTTTATTTCAATTTCTTTTTAAACCCATAAGCCCACCAAATCAAGACTATTTGTAATGGCAGTCTGACAATGGCTATCCATAGATTTGGATTAGAAGTATTCCAAAAATTGATCATCATTTGAACATTTGCAGGAAAAATTGCAATCAATAATACAATAAGACACCAGGCAGCTACACTTCTCGTTGAAGGAAAAATTAGTAAGATTGCAAAACAGATTTCCCCGATTCCACTAAGGATCACCAGGGCATTGTGCCAGGGCACCCAAGGTGGCATCATTTTCAGATAAAATTCTTTATTCCAAAAATGATTTATCCCGGCAAGGATATAAAAGATGATCATTGCATAAAGCGAAATTTTCTTCATGGTAAACTAAACTGCTGCAGTGAATAATAAACTATAAAGTAATTGGTGATTCCAGGGTTCATAACTAATAGAATGATCTTCTTTTAATCACTTCGTTTCATCCTGGAAAAAGGATATCCATTACACCCCTTCCTGGGGTTTTTCCGGTCAGCCATTGCTTTGATCCTTGCTTCTTCAATGGTTTTAGCATTGTACGTAGTATAGCAAAAGCCCCAGAGGAAAGGCTCCATATTCGTGAAGTCCATATAATCTATGCGACTGTATAGTCCTTTTTCACTCGGGTTTTTATCATCATTATGGGCAAGCAAAAATTGTGCTGTTGTATCCCAATGGATGATGCGATACTTCACATTGGGAGATTGTGTCCAAAGCGAATCATTTATAGTATATCGGATGCCGTAATCGTCTACAAAATTGCCCCTCAATTTTACTGGAATACTATCTGAAGTCCTTTTCGAAATGGTTTTGGCATACATCAAAACCTGGGAACTAAGCAATAGAAGTAGTAAAAAAATAGTTTGTCTTTTGTTCATTGTAATTTTTCAACACTAAAGGTAAGGCTGAAAATCTGTAAACGATCCTGCCAGTTTCAATTTCATCTATGACGCAAGTGTAGAATTGTTTATTGAAAATTCTAGTCGTAAAAATAACTGTTCCAAAACGGTCCAACATATGGATATTGATTTCTAGTATTTTTAAAATCAATTATTCCTCATTGCCCGATCAATACTTTTTGAATTGCAAATCCTTTATCCGTATTTATCTGAACAAAAAAAGTACCTGCAGGATAACTGGCATTGATTTGTATACTTGATCCTTTTATGTTTTTATGTTCTTGTAATATTCTTCCTGCATTGTCATAGAAAATAATTCCTTTTACAGAAGCTTTTATATCTTTTAAATCGATCGTAAAGTTTCCAAAACTTGGATTTGGA
>JBDTUE010000427.1:0-3268 GCA_040007895.1 Saprospiraceae bacterium
TGATATTCTTTGACCTCACCTTTTTCCCAAAGTCTGCTTTGTTTAAGTAGTAAGAGTTTTTGAATGGCAATTTCATGAGGTAACAACGGCTTTTCTGGAACTACGACTGGAGGAATTGCTTTCATTTTTTGCTTGTACAAATAATACCGGTACAGTACAAATGAAAGTATCAAAACTAGTCCTGCTATGATCCAAGCCATGTAATCTGTCCATTTATTTTTTTCACGGATAATACCCTTGATAGGTAATAAGCCGGTACTGTCCGGTTCAATACCTTTGATATGAATCGGAATGTCACTGGTAGATACGGAATCATTTCCTGCCACCACGAATACAGAAGGAATGACAAAGTTGCCTTCATCAAAAATGGCGAACCTTAATTTTTTCTCTATTTTGATTTCATTGTCTTGTTGCGTTTTCAACCAGGAGGTTTGAGAGATAATTTCTAGAAAACTACACGTGTCAAGATTGATCATGTGAAAATCAGGAGCCGGCTGATAGGTACCTGCCTTGTACGTAAAAGTTATATTTTGTTGATCACCTATCCACATCGACGTACTGTCGACCCTTGCTATAAATTGTACCTGAGCCACTAATGTCAGGTAACCAAAACACAAATAAATTAATAGTAGAACGACTCTCATACTTTAGCTCTTTTTTTAAAAAAAGCCATCAGGGCTTCGATATAAGATTGGTCGGTCCTTAATTGAATTAAATCAGATGAAGATTTATTGAAAATGCTTTTAGTATCTTTTAAATGTTGTTGGAACCGGGTATGATACTGTTGTCGTAAGGATGCATTGGATGTATCGATCCATTTTATTTCATTGGACTCCGCATCATACGATTGGATAAACCCGATGTCCGGTAGATTTTCTTCCACGGGATCGTATAGATGAATCCCGATCAAATCGTGTTTGTTGTTGACGATTCGCAAAGGTTGTATGTAATCGGCAGACCAGAAATCTGATAAGATGAATGCAATACTTTTTTTCTTTACTACATTATTGAAGAATTTCAGGGCCTGATTGAGGTCAGTGTTAAACCCTTTCGGCTCGATGTATATTAATTCTCTAAGTATACGGAGTATATGTTGTTTTCCTTTTTTGGGTGGTATGAAGAGTTCAATCTGATTGGTAAACAAGATCAGGCCTACTTTGTCATTATTGCTTATAGCTGAAAAGGCAAGGACAGCACAAATCTCCGTGGCCCATTCTCTTTTCTGTTGAAGATAAGTGCCAAAAAAAGCTGAAGGGCTGATATCAACCATGAGCATGAGAGTCAATTCACGCTCTTCTTCAAATATTTTGATAAACGGTTCATTGGTGCGGGCGGTTACATTCCAATCGATGTTACGGACATCATCACCGTATTGATAAGGTCGTACTTCACTAAAAGACATTCCCCTACCTTTAAACGTACTATGGTAATCTCCTGAAAATAAATGTTTACTTATACTGCGGGTCTTGATCTCAATCTTTCTTACCTTTTGTAATAGTTCGGTGGTGTCCATATATTCTTTCTGAATTATAATGGGAAATACTTTGGAGAAAGTTTTTCTTTCAGAGCAGTATACGGGATGATAATCTGCCTGAAGCCATAAGTAATATCAAATGGTGCTGTAAAGGCAAGTCCTTCATTTTTGAAAGTAACCAGGGTAAAATCTTCCGGAGTTAATGATTTATAATTCAACGAAGATCCTGTCTTCAATTTGGTGAGTTCCTGATTAATCCATTTTGATTTTATAGCTTCAAATTCGACCCGGTTATTAAAAAGATCCTCATACTGAATGATATTTCCTTTTTTAAGATCAAACATAAATGGAATGGACAGTGTCGCATCATCCCATGAATTTTTCACGTTAAGCATTCCACTCATCCACTGACCATTTAGAAAGTCAAATTGAGGCCAGATGCTCATCCGCAACGAAAGCCTATCCAGTTGATTGGGTTCACTATTTTCCAGTAACAATCTTTTCCTTATCTGAATGTCGTCGAGCAGAGAATCAATCAGGTTTCTAAACCAGGTTTTAAGAATTGATTTATCCATCTGCGGGAATTTAATATCCACCGCCATCCAACGATCGGCAAAAGTCTCTTGTGAAATAGCTACCTGATTGAGCAGGTCCAGGGATTGACTATATTCAGTGGTACCGGATGTATATCGCATATCTATACGTTTATCGTTTACCTTCCAGGTTTTTAATAGTCCTCCCTTGTGATGGAGGTAATCCTCCAGTCTTGCTTCCTGTGAAAAATTGTCGTCTGCCGTAATAAAGGAAGTCCCAAAAAGCGTTTTATTAATTGCTTTGTAATAAAAATTAGTATTGAGCTGATCTGCAAAATCTTTATGGAGGATCACCATAGATTCTTTTGGATTGATGACTGGTGCATAAGATCTTACCCAATATTTCACCTCCTGAAATGATCCTTCATGCATATCCAGGCTGGCATTATAACTGCGATTGACATTGTACCAGGTACCACGGGCCGTATTATTTTCAAGCAATAAAATGACTTGTCCCGTTTTGTTCGAATGCAGATCCTGTTCTTCCAGTTTGATTTCATTATTTTCGATGGTGCCGGATAAGACATATTTATCCTTGTCATCACCAAAATAAAAGTATCCTCTGCAATTAGTGCCGTCCGATAACAATTCCATTTGTACAGGTATGGCATCATCCCAGATACCGGAATATGTTTTTTGCCATACCACTGTTTTGTTTTTAAAAAACAGATCTGCCAGGTTGAGTTCTTTAGCCTGTGCTAAGGATGGTTGAATAAAAGAAAGTATAAAACAAATCAATACTATTCTCATTAGGGTACTTCTACTTTTGACAGGATTTCGGATATAATATTATCTGTGTTTTTGTTTTCTGCTTCGGCTTCATAGGTAAGACCAATGCGATGGCGTAGTACATCCCGGGCAATATATCGGACATCATCCGGAATTACGAAACCTCTTTTATTGATGAAAGCAACAGCTTTCGCGGCTAGCGCCAAATTAATGCTAGCCCGGGGGGATGCTCCATATTGAATAAAATTCTTTAAATCTTCCAGTTTATATTCTGCAGGTTGACGGGTAGCGAAGACGATATCGATAATATACCGTTCTATTTTTTCATCCATGTAGATAAGATTGAGAGCTTCCCTTGCATTGATGATTTCCTGAGGCTGAACTACGGGGTTTATCGCTCTTAATTTTTCATCCCCTAGGTTTATACGGATGATTTGTCTTTCTTCATCTTTGGAAGGGTACCCTATCAGGA
>JBDTUE010000428.1:0-3258 GCA_040007895.1 Saprospiraceae bacterium
AGTATAGGTGTATACTCTGCATTTTTATTTAATTCCCAGTAAAATTTTAAGCGAGGAGTAGGATGATTGCCTACTTCATTCATGTTTTCTGATTCATACAATCTTCCATTGACCATGGTATAAAGTATACTTTCCGTATTGTAAATATCTTCAAGAGGATTTTTATCTAATACTAATAGATCCGCTAATTTTCCAGGTTCGAGGGAACCTATATATTGATCCAAACCCAACGTCATTGCCGGATTGATCGTTGCTGTTTTTAAAGCCATGTGATTAGACATACCACCCTGGGTCATCATCCATGTTTCCCAATGAGCACCGAGTCCCTGCAACTGACCATGTGCACCCATATTAATCCGGACCCCGGCATCATTGAGTTTTTTTAATTGTTTAGAGACCAGGATATGCCCATTCTCATATTCTTCTTCAGGCAACATCGTCCGGTATCGGCTGCGTGTATCGATGATTGAACGTGGAGTAAATCGCAACAATCTCGTTTTTTCCCATACGTTGGTATGCTGGTACCAATAATATTCCCCACTCACTGAACCATAGTTTACAATCATAGTTGGAGTATAGGCTGTCGAAGAATTTTTCCACAACTGAATTATGTCATCCTGCAGTTCGAGTATGGGCATATTGTGTTCAATCGTAGTATGACCGTCTAGTATCATGGAAGTGTTGTGATAAAAGAAGGAACCACCTTCCGGTACGACTTCAATATTCAATTCACGTGCCGCCTGAATAATCATCTGTCGTTGATCTCTTCGTGGTTGATTATAGCTTTTAACTGAGAATGCACCATACGCCTTAGTTCTCCGGATAGCACTTCGCGCATCATCGATATTATTAATGACTGCTTTAAAATTTCCATCAGCACCATATAGTACAGTTCCTGTTGAAAATACTCTTGGTCCATTGATCATACCTGATTTCTGAAGTTCGCTTTGGCCAAATACCCATTCGGTATTAGCTGATGGATCATGCATCGTAGTCACACCATATGCAAGATTGGCATAATAAGGCCAAAATTGTTTTGGTGCGAGTCCGGAATTAAAATGATTCCCATGTGCATGTGCATCGATCAAACCCGGCATTATAGTTTTGCCCATACAATTTATAATCTTCGCATTGGTGGGGATTTGAATTGTATTGGCTTTACCGATAGACTTGATTTTATTCCCTTCAATAAGGATAGTCCCGCCGGTAATGATTTCATCGCCCTTCATGGTAATGATCCTTGCATTGGTAAAAGCAATAATTCCTGAGGGTTTATAAGTTGGAAGTATCAAACCAATATCAAGCCCGGTTTCAGGAATTTTAAATAATGAATCCGGTTTATTTGCTACAAACTCAAAACGATCTGCAATGGGAATAGTAAAATATTGATTGCCCAAAGTATAATGTAATAATTTACTGTCGCTACTCCAATGCAGATTAATCCCCGCATCTTTTGCAACTTGTTTGACAGGAAAATCAGCAGTTCCACTGCCGAGGTCTATCGTTTTACCGGTTTGAGGAAGAGCCGCTATATACACTTTAAATAAATCAATAAATGCAACCCATTTTTCATCCGGAGATATTACAAACTGGCTGCCATACGTACTTTTAAGATGTATCCTTTCATCAGAGCCATCCAATTTACAACTGGACAAAGAGCTGGTATTGCCACCACCCGATTGATAATAGATACGATCACCGGAAACATTAAAACTTGGATTGCTACCCTGAGCGGTAACAAAACTGGATTGTTTACTAGCTAAATTCAAAAGATAGATGCCGGGTTTTGCTGTATTGGCAGGACCTATCACATCGCTGGAGCCATCTTTCCTGAATACAATCCATTTTCCATCTGGTGAATATTCCGGAGTACGGTAATTAGCTAGTTCATTGAATAATTTTGTATTGGATTTATTCGCTGTATTAAATTGATATAAATAACCTGATGTGGAATCTTCGGTGGATACATAAACTATAGACTGACCATCCGGTGAATAAGCAGGTTCAAATTCAAAAGCCGTATTCGAAGTCAGTCGATATGGTTTTCCTTCCGGTAAATCTTTTTGCCATAAATGACCTACTGCATAAAATACCAATGAAGAACCCTGGCTTAGTGTTCCTTTTGCGGAAACCGGTGATGTAATTAAATGTCTGATGGCCCTGACCTGAAAACTATCGGGATTAATATTCTGCTTGAACCGGACCGCATCGTAAATTTTTTGTTTGACGGCACAGCTGAATGGAATGTCCGTTGATTTATTATAACCGGAAATGTCGACTTTATTGATCTTGCCTTTGGCCCAGATATAAATGGATTTGTCATCCGGTGCCCATGCAAAACCGGTATAACTTCCGAATATAGTCCATGATTCCTGCTGATCTTTGGAAAGTTTATCGTACACCGGCCATTCCTGCGCCGTTTCTAAATCACGGATATATAAAACTGACTTTACTCTCACCCGTTTTACAAATGCGAGATACTTGCCATTCCTGGATATTTGAGGTCTTACTGCTCCGCCGGCACCACCGGTTACTGTTTCTATAGTTCCTTTCTCTCTATCGTATTTTCGGATGACAAAAATCTGGTTGTTGGGGTCTTTATTATATTGGAAGAAACCACCCGGATACATATCCTCACTGTAATATACATACCTGCCATCCGGAGAGACACAAGGTTCGTTGAGGTCTTGTTGATCATTTTTCCGTTGGGTAAGTTGTAATCCTTTACCTCCGCTTATATGATACATCCACAATTCACCGGCACCCAATGATCGTTGTGAAGTAAAATGTTTCCTTGCAATAATGTATTCTCCGTCTGGTGTCCACACACCATTGTTCAACAAACGAAAATCTTCTTTGGTGATAGCCCTTGCACCAGAACCATCCCGGTTCATCACCCAGCAATTATCCCCTCCTCCTGCATCTGAAGTGAATAATATTTTAGATCCATCCGGACTGAACCTGGGCTGAACTTCAAAAGCATGACCACCACGTAGTACACTGGCGGTGCCTCCTTGGACGGGTAATGAATAAATATCGCCCAATAAATCAAAAATTATTTCCTTACCATCTGGCGAAAGATCGAGATTCATCCAGGTACCTTCGTTGACAGTAAAAGAAACTTCTTTAAAAGGTCCTGAAGGATTGCTGACGTCCCATTTTTTAGTATCCTGGGCAGTTAAGGATAAGAAATCAAGGGACAATAAAAGGACCAAGCAAATTTGAAGAAATCGTATCATGAAGTTGAAATTGAAATAG
>JBDTUE010000429.1:0-3217 GCA_040007895.1 Saprospiraceae bacterium
AGATAGGATGTATAAATTTATTCTCGTCGGTTGTGGATCTATCGCCCCAAGGCATATCAAAGAGATTATGCGGGTAGGAATACTGGCCGGGGTATGTGATACGAATCAAGAACGCCTGGCCGATTATATAAAATTATACCAGGTTAAGGGATATAAATCTTTCGAAGAGATTTGGACAACTCCGGTCGAAGCTGATATCATTGTTTTGTGTACACCCAATGGACTTCATGCAAGTCAATCGATGATTGCTATGGAGCATGGATGTCACGTCATCTGTGAGAAACCAATGGCTATCCATACCGCGGATGCTTTATCCATGTTACAGTCTGCAAAAAAATGGAACAAATCATTGACCATCGTCAAACAAAATAGATTCAATGGACCTATCATCCAACTTAAAGAATGGATATCCTCCGGTGCTTCCGGCCAGGTATATTCCATTTCCATGAATTGTTTGTGGAATAGAAATGAAACTTATTATGCTTCTTCATCATGGAGAGGAAACGATGAACTCGATGGAGGTATACTGTATACCCAGTTTAGTCATTATATCGACTTTTTATATTGGATCTTTGGGGAAGTAAAGGATATTTATAGTATTTCCTCTAACGTTCATCATAAGGGAATGGTCTCGTTTGCAGACCAAGGGGTAGCAAGTTTAAAATTTTCATCCGGGGCTTTAGGTACGCTGCATTACAGCATTAATGCATATGAAAAAAATATGGAATCTTCTCTGACTGTGTTAGCAGAACATGGAAGCATACGAGTAGGTGGTTTGTCGTGCAACCTGGTAGAATATCAACATACTGCATCGCCCCCATTTACAAGCCATGAAGCTAGTTTTAATCAATATCCTGCATATTCCGGTTCCTCTTCCAATCATCATTATGTGTATGATCATGTAATAAATGGTCTGCAATCGGGAGAATATGATACTCAGACTGCTTTTGAAGCGATGAAAGCCGTTGAATTGATAGAAAGAATTTATAAAAATGTAATTTGAGTTCTCTTGGATAGATGTTGGCTAATTTGAAAAGTATAGTATTTAGAAATCTATGATTAACGATACAGCGGTGATTCTTCCAATGTATAAAGATCGATTGACACCGTTGGAGGAGCGTACAGTCTTAAACAATATTGATAAATTAAATAAAAACTATAAGATCTTTATCATTGGTCCGGCATCCATACTCTCGTATTCCTATCATACAATCATCAATGCATTGGAAAAAAAATTTTTCAGGATGAATTTTTTTCAAGCCTGGAAGGATACAATCAATTATTGAGGTCTTCGACTTTTTATTCGGCTTTTTCCGGTTATAAATTCGTTCTGATTTTACAAGCCGACGCTTTTATCTTCTTTGATAATTTAAAGGAATTTTGTTCGCAGGAATTTGATTATTGGGGAGCGCCCTGGATTAATTACGAATTAATAAATAATCGACTATTGCGAAAGGTGCTTCCACTTTTTCATAAATCGCGGCATTTAAAAATATTCCGCCGGTTTATAGGTCCCAGGTACCTGGTAGGAAATGGAGGATTGTCCTTGAGAAAAGTTGCTACTCATTTAAATATTACAGAGAAATATAAAAGTGAAATAATTGAATTTGAAAAAAACTATTCTTCATGGGTAAATCATGGAGCGGGTTCCATGGCAGAAGACATTTTTTGGAGTTTATTTGTTCCCAAAATGGACCGGACATTTAAAATCGCACCCTGGAGGAAGGCACTCACGTTCAGTTTTGAGATGAATCCAATTAAGGCATTTGCTCTGAATCAAAATAAACTTCCATTTGGATGCCATGCCTTTGAAAAAAGGAATCCTGAATTTTATTCAAAATTTATAGACTTCCTTTAGCCTTAAGCATTTCTAAACTACTTGTATTCTATCATTATCATAGGTGGCGGTATAGTGGGTCTCGCAACGGCGTATCAGTTACTCGAAAGCAATCCTGATCTCCATATTACTGTTTTGGAAAAAGAATCCGAAGTAGCGTTGCATCAAACCAGTCATAATAGCGGAGTAATTCATTCGGGAATCTATTACAAACCCGGAAGTGAAAAAGCGTTGAATTGCCTGCGGGGATATTCGATGATGATTGATTTCTGTGAAAAACAATCCGTCCCTTATAAGGTTTGCGGCAAAGTGATCGTAGCTACACAAGAAAAAGAGCTGGAAGGATTAAAAAAAATTTATAACCGGGGCAATGAAAATGGTTTGAAAAATTTAAAAATTCTTGATAGAACTCAATTAAAAGAAATCGAACCACACACGGAAGGTATACAAGCGATCTGGGTGCCTCAGGCTGGAATTATCCAATATAAACAAGTTGCATTTAAATTAAAATCGTTGATTGAATCTAAAGGTGGAAAGATCATTTGTGCTGCACAAGTACAGAGTATACATCGTCAGTCCCAGGGTTGGGTCATCACCACTAGCAATGAGGTATATGAGGCTAATTACGTGATTACCTGTGGAGGTTTGCATGCTGATCGGTTAACCCGGCTGACGGATGATTCATTTGACTTAAAGATCATTCCTTTTCGCGGTGAATATTATACGCTCCGTCCCGAAGCGCATCATTTGGTAAAAACATTGATCTATCCTGTACCGAATCCTTCCTTCCCATTTCTTGGAGTACATTTTACATCTATGATCAGCGGTGGTGTGGAAGCCGGCCCCAATGCTGTTTTTGCATTGGGAAGGGAATCCTATAATTGGAAAACTATTAACTGGTCAGATACAAAGGAAACGATGGCCTATCCGGGGTTTCGAAAAATTGCAAAAAAATATTGGCGGGATGGATTGTATGAAATGTACAGGTCATTATCAAAAAGAGCATTTGTTCATGCACTTCAACGATTAATTCCCGAGATCAAGTCAGCTGATTTAGTGGAAGGCGGTTCTGGTGTTCGTGCTCAAGCTATCGATATGGAGGGAAACATCGTAGATGATTTTTTATTCAGGCAGGCTAAGGATATTCTGCACGTCGTAAATGCTCCCTCTCCCGCGGCGACTTCGAGTTTGTCTATTGGATTAAGTATTGCAGAGAGAGTATTAAATAAATAATGAATCCTTAACCTCAACCTTAACCTCAAACCTCAACCAAATGGGAGTATTGCTTAACCATTTCAGGTAAAACAGGTTAGAAATATTTTAATTAATTACAAACTTATTGAATATGAATTCTAAATATGAAATAATAATATATTGGAG
>JBDTUE010000430.1:0-3215 GCA_040007895.1 Saprospiraceae bacterium
AATATACCTATGATGTCACCGGAAGATATTTTTATTCCTTTATTCATGGCATCATAGATTCCATGGTCAGGTTCTGAAATGATTTTTGAAATATGGGGATACGATTTAGCAATCTTTATGGTGTCGTCTTTGGAAGAGCCATCTACAATGAGGTGTTCGATGGATTTATAGGTTTGATTTTTGATACTGTCAAAACAAGAGACAATTGTATTGGAACTGTTGAAACTTGGGGTAATGATGGTTATTTTCATTTTTTTTGAACCACTAAGACCACTTAGAAATTTTAAGAAACATTACTCTTAGTGTATTAAATGGTTTCTTAATTAGACTTTTTTTGAACCACCGGCTTTCAGCCTAAGGCCACTTAGATAAAAAGTTAGCGTTGAATAACAACAGCTATTTTTTGAATCACTGAGATACACAATGGAATTTTGTCTTAGTGAACTTAGTGGTTAATAATGACAAAAGAAGATAGAAAGTTCAAACAGAATGAAAAAGCTCAATTCCAGTTTTTTTTACTATTTCCATTAAGGGACTATCATTATTTTCGATACTAGAAAAAGTTTTCACATCAATATCTATATATTCCTTTTTTGAATTTATTATAGCGAACAATTGTTTGTCTTCAAATCCAAATCCGTTGAATTTTTTGGAAAACAAAGCCACATCAATGTCAGAATCTTCACGTTGCTCCTGCATAGCAAAAGAGCCAAATAATAGTACCCTATCAATTGGAATTCCTGTCTGTATAATTTCCCTGGTAAATTTATCTACTTTTTTAATTGCACTTTCAGTAGTAAGCATTCCTTTATTATTTTAATTTTCTCTAAAATGACTAACGCATATTCAAAGTTACAGATTTGCTTCAATTTGAATAAGTGGTCAGGATATCGGCCTTCCAATTGAAAATCATTAAAAGCCTGAATAAAATTAATTTCCTCCTGCGTAAAATCCAAATCAGTTTCATAAAGCAGTTTAACTAAATTATGTGTTTTGGGCGGGATATTTTCCAAATTACATCTAACCCAATTAGCTTTAAACAATTTTTCAACCGTTAAATGTGCAAAAAACAAACTATGCAAATATCGTTTATTTTCAAAAAGGGTCATAACTGTATCCCAGTCATCAATTGCAGTTTCTTTCCAGTATTCAATATGGTCGGGTTTGGTCATTGTTTAAAATCGATAAAGATGTTGAAAAATAATACCCCAGGATGAATCATTAAATAATACAGATAATATGACATATTACCACTGTTGAAACTTGGGATAATGATGGTGATTTTCATTTTTTTTTGAACCACTAAGGCCACTTAGGCCACTTAGAAATTTTAAGAAACATTACTCTTAGTGTATAAATGGTTTCTAAATAGATTTTTTATGAACCACTTAGGATACTAAGGAACACTAAGGAAGTGATTTATTCTTAGTGTACCTCAGTGCACTTAGGCTGAAAGCTGGTGGTTTCTTATTATCACACAATTCTCCAAAACCAACATATCCATACTGGTCCTTAGAAAACAATTCAATGCCTCTTCTGGCGTATTGACTATAGGCTCATTCTCATTAAAAGAAGTATTCAACAAAATAGGCACTCCTGTTTTCTGTCTGAATTTTTCAATCAATCCATAATATCTGGGTGATACCAGTTTATCGACTGTCTGTAATCTTCCGGTACCATCTACATGGGTAACCGCAGGAATTAGTGATCTTTTTTCTGGTCTAATCGGAAATACCTTTTCCATAAACGGAACTTCATCCTCTTTAGTGAAATATACTCCGGTATATTCTTTAAGGATGGATGGAGCGAATGGTCTGAAGCTTTCTCTTCGTTTAATTTTTGAATTGAGTAAATCTTTTGCTTTTGGATTTCGTGGATCTGCAAGGATGGATCGGGCACCTAAAGCCCGAGGACCAAACTCTGCCCGACCGTTAAACCAACCAACGACACCGGGCTCAATCAGTTTATCCGTGACAACTTCAAACAGTTGATCATCTTCATATTTTTTATATTCAATAGATTTTGATTTCAATAAGTTTTCAATTTCTTCATTGCTAAATTTCGCTCCCGTATAAGCAGAATAGACAGGAGGTACCCGTTCTTTTCCAAGTATTTGATGATAAGCATACATTGCCGAACCCATCGATATACCTGCATCATGTCCAGCGGATGGAATATAAACATCTTTGAAACCTGTTGCTTCCGTCAGTTTACCGTTGGCTACAGAGTTTTGAGCAACTCCCCCTGCAAGACATAAATATTCCTCACCGGTTTTAATCCTTAAATGAGAAGCAATGTGAAAAATCAATTCCTCTGTAACCTTCTGAACAGAAGCAGCCAGATCTTTATGAGTTTGAGTCAATTCCTCATCCTTTTTTCTCGCCGGTCCGAATAAAGATTCAAATTTTGAAGAATATAAATTACCAATATTGGGGATATTGTTTTCATAATGCATACCCGCCTTAGTAGGGTTTACGAAATAAGTATGGTCCCAGCCAAATAATCCATTCGGAAGGAAATGCAGTAATTTCTTTACTTCAGTGACATATTTGGGATCTCCATATGGAGCTAAACCCATAATCTTATATTCATCACCATAATGTGGAAAACCCAGGAATTGTGTAAATGAAGTATAAAATAATCCGCAGGATACCGGAAAATCAACACTATCCAATACCCGAAGTGTATGGCCATGACCGACTCCAATCATAGTAGTCGTAAAATCTCCCGATCCGTCGATGGATAAAACCGCAGCCCGCTCAAAAGGAGAAGCATAGAAAGCTGAAGCCAGATGACTTCGATGATGCTCCACGTTCAATATCTTTCTATCGGCCTGGTCGGCTGTCAAGCTATTGTCTACTTGTGACAAGGCCTGCTTTAAATCGATCACCACTGATTGATTTTTTAACCGGCCACCCAAACTAAATAATAAAGAAGGGTTTGATGCCAACAGCGCGAGCTTATTCAATAATTTTGCTCTTGGATCACGGCCTATCGTGATGTGATCTACATCGGATAATTTTATACCTTCTTCTTTCAAACAAAACTGAATAGATTGAGTGGGAAAGCCTGCCCAATGTTTTATTCTGGTGAATCTTTCTTCTTCCGTCGCTACTATTAATTTACCATCTTTTAGTAATGCAGCGGAAGCGTCTGCGTGAAATGCGTTAAGCCCTAGTATGTACAAAATTAATGGTTAATGGTTAATGGTTAAT
>JBDTUE010000431.1:0-3206 GCA_040007895.1 Saprospiraceae bacterium
CCTGTTATAAAAAGCAATGCATCAAAATTCTTTGCAGACAATAATGGAGCTACTGCTAAGATCATTGATTACCTTCGCACTCTATTTCGGGACCATGACCATAAAAGAAGTATTAAACTCCCTTCATGATATCAAAGTATTGGTGATTGGTGATATTATTCTCGATATATACATACATGGTAAAGTTGAAAGGATATCTCCGGAAGCTCCCGTACCGGTAGTCAATCACATTCACACCACTCATATCTTAGGTGGCGCTGCAAATGTGGCTGCTAATCTTAAAGGACTCGGAGTGATTACTAAACTTATTGCTATTACAGGAGAGGACAAAGAAAGTGAATACCTCGAGACCATGCTCGAATTGGAAGGTATCAGTAATCATTTGATGAAACTGGAAAACAGACCTACAACTTCAAAGTCCCGTATTGTATCCGGCAATCATCAGATGTTGAGAATAGATCATGAATCACATGAAGAGGTAACGGGGAATGATGGGCTCCAGCTCTGGGATTTGATTCGCAGAAGTATTGAATCTTTTGAACCTGATGCCATTGTGTTGGAAGATTATAATAAAGGACTATTTTCAACTGATCTGATTAAAAATATTTGCGAGGAAGCCGGCAATCGTTCCATTCCAATCATCGTAGATCCAAAAAATATCAATTTTTATGCTTATAAAGGTTGTAGTTTATTTAAACCAAATCTAAAAGAATGCAGTAAGCAGGTTCCGTTTACATTGACACCAGAGATCGAGAGCCTAAATAAAGCAGATGCTTACCTGAGATCTAAATTAAATCATCAATACTCCCTGATTACCTTAGCTGAACACGGGATCTACATCAGTGATGGCACCGATCATGTCTTACTTCCGACTCAGATAAGACAAGTTTCTGATGTTTCCGGGGCCGGGGATACAGTGACCGCCATCGCAACAATAGGCATTATCAAAGCGTTATCTTTGGAGCAAATCGCAGATCTTTCCAATAAAGCTGCAGGCATCGTCTGCAGTAAATCCGGAGTATATGCAATTACGCTAGAAGAACTAACCCAATGTTATAATTAATATTATTTTCGTACAAAATTTTACTGTCTTAACACATGAAAAAACTTAGAATTCTCACACTTCTTCTGAGCACACTATTTTTGAACACTGTACATGCGCAGTATGTCCTTCAGGTTTCTGACCCTGCAAGTATAGCTGGTAAGTATCCAGTTTCCAGAGCGGCTTTCAGCGCAGCATTGACCGACACTGTTAAAGGCGCATTAAAGCTTGCTGATAATGGTAATGGCAGCACGATTGCTTGTGATACTATCATAGGTGTATCAGGTAAAATAGCCGTGATTGACAGAGGCACATGTGCTTTTATTGATAAAGCATTGTTAGCTCAACGTAACGGTGCTATTGCTGTGATTATATGTAATAATGCGGCTGGTGCAGCATTTCCTTTTGGTCCAAAAGATTATACTTCTTTAAAAATTCCTGTGGTCATGTTGTCACAGTCAGATTGTATTAAAGTAAAAATAGGGATTGGTACTGCTAACGGATCTATTTACTTTAACAATTCGACCACTCCAGCAACGGTCTTATGGAAAGAAGACTTTAAAAACAGACTTACCGGCTGGACTACTAAAGCGCGTTTGCTTCCTATAGATACGTTCGGTTGGGACGCAAGAGGTATGACGGATGGCATAGCTCGTGGCGAAATTCAATCCCCTACGGCAGGAAACGGGGCAGCTATTTTTGATGCAGATTTTAAAACATCTAAAGGAGATATAGCAAATGTTCCGGCAACGGGCCCATATCAAAGACATTATGGGGAATTGACTTCTCCAACTATAAATTGTTCTACGTTTTCCAATTTACGGTTAAGGTTTTTTCAACATTTCGCGCCCTTAAATTCAGGGTATAGTAATGGAGCCCAATCATCCTTTATAGCTTTTTCTTATGATGGTGGAGTGACTTTTCCGGACTCCACAGAGCTCAATCCTGATGTTCAGCCAAATGATGAAACTGAACCAGGATCATTCCTCACCATAGACGTACCGAAGTTTGATGGCAAAAGCCAATGCAAATTCAAATTTATATTCAATGGAGATTTTTATGACTGGATTATCGATGATATTGAATTGATAAGCCGTGGAGCGGTAGACCTCCTGGTGACAGAAAATTTCTTTTTTCCTTTTAATTATGCAACACCAGCTTCACAAATTACTACGGATACATCTACATTTTATGCTGAAGTTACCAACTTAGGTACGCAAGCTGTCGGCAATGCTAAAATGAGAGTTCAGATCAAAGATCCTACCGGTAAAATTATACATAATGATAGTTTGATCATTGCTAACATTCCTGGTAATAATGCTGATTCCCTCTTAATGAATTTCCCGAAGACTTTTGTACCGGGTAAACTCGCTGTGGGAGAATATACTTTAATATACTCGATTGAAGCTCCAGCCAATGCAGCTGCTGACGGAAACCTTAAGGATAATAAAATCGAAAAAACTTTTGCCGTCACTAACGACCTGTATTCAAAACATGATTTGAATCAAAACTCCCGGGGATTACCAATTCAAACGAATTATCAATGGGCTAATCTTTATCTGACCAGCACAGACTGGAATTCAAAAGATAAATTTAAAGCTATGGATGTAGGTTTTGGCGCATTTATTAATGCTCCGGATAAGTTAGTTGGTAAGAGTGTCACCCTATATTTAGCCAGGTTTACGGATAAAGTAAGTGCTGATTATTCCAATTGGGATGTAAGTAAAAGTCTTACGAATAATCCAGATCAGGTAGTAATCGATGGAATAGCTGTTTACGATTTCAAAACAGAAGGATCAGAAAGGGCTACGGTAACCCTACAGGATTTCAATACTTTTGTAGATGGAGTAGATCTGAAAAAAGGGTCAAGATATTTAGTGGCGGCTTCTTATGCAGATGCAGCTAATAAAATCATTCATTTCCTTGAATTGGATTATTTCTACGACTTCGGTTCCTTCTTATATGAGTCAGGCCAATGGCAATTATTCGGATTTGCACCTGAACTCAGTTTGAGATTATCCTTATCTACGCCAACAGATGAAGTCGCATTACCGGATTATTCACTTCAACTTTCGCCCAATCCTGCATCCGACTTTATTAAAGCTAATGTCAATTTTGAAAAAGCGAATAATGTGAATTTTGTCATTGCAGATATTCAAGGCAG
>JBDTUE010000432.1:0-3194 GCA_040007895.1 Saprospiraceae bacterium
TCGAAGAGCAAGATCAAAAGTCAAACTACAAAAACATCATAGCCAAACATATAGCCCGTTATCAATCCATTCAAGCTGGTCAGCGCCTTAGTACAGAAGAGATGCAATTTCTCATCGATCAGTTATTTGCCTGCGATGATCATACCTGGAGCCCATTTGGTTCAAGGTGTTATACCACGATTGGCTTAGATGAAATAATAAAGAGGTTAAAATAATCCCGCTTTATCCTGTAACCTTTTCATTTAAAGTGAGTATTCAACTTATACTGTTTGTAACAATTAATATTTTAAAGTTTATTTAACTTCTTCAATGAATGTTGGAAGTTAAGAGTTGGGATTTGGTGCAACGGTTCATTATTAATAAACTCTTTTGATTATTCATAATCTCTCTTTGCCCGTATGAAGAAAAGTGCTGTCCTTGCGTTTTTTATGTTGATCTGTTTATCCATGTTTTCACAAGAGGGGAAAACAGATAAACTTAAGATCGAAAAAAAAATATATAACACATTGCGGGTCAATAAACCGATTCTTTT
Source organism: Saprospiraceae bacterium (assembly GCA_040007895.1). GTDB lineage: Bacteria > Bacteroidota > Bacteroidia > Chitinophagales > Saprospiraceae > JADJLQ01. The sequence continues at coordinate 533 of JBDTUE010000432.1, forward strand.
AGACGGCAAGCTGGATGAGGAAGCATGGGATGTGGTATCCTGGGGTGGTGATTTCATTCAATATCAACCTAAAGAAGGACAGCCTCCTTCAGAAGCAACGCAATTTAAAATTCTCTACGATGATGATTACCTATATATTGGATATCGATGTCATGATCGGGAGCCAGATTCTATCATCAAAAGAATGAGTCGCAGAGATGGATTTCCCGGTGACTGGGTTGAGATCAATATAGATAGTTATCATGATCTTCGAACTGCGTTTTCATTTACCTTTTCAGTTTCAGGTGTCCGTGGGGATGAGTTGATATCTAACAATGGAAATTTTGATGCCAACTGGAACCCTATCTGGTCTGGTAAATCCAACATCGACAGTCTTGGCTACACCGTTGAAGTAAAGATCCCTTTTAGTCAATTGAGATTCGGCAATGAAGAAAATAAAGTATGGGGTTTTCAAATCACTAGGCGGATATTCAGGTTTGAAGAACGTTCTACCTGGCAATATATTCCTCAAAGTGCCGGTGGATGGGTGAGTGGATTCGGAGAATTACATGGACTAAAAAATATTAAACCCAGGAGACAAGTAGAGATAGCTCCATACATAGTTGCAAAAACAGAAAAGTATAAAAAAGAACCAGGCAATCCATTTCTAAAAGGGAATGATTCTAAAATGACTGTCGGTGCTGATGGTAAAATAGGAGTGACGAATGATTTAATCCTTGATTTTACAGTCAATCCTGATTTTGGCCAGGTAGAAGCAGATCCTTCTCAGGTTCGTATTGATGGTTTTCAAAATTTCTTCGAAGAGAAAAGACCCTTCTTCGTAGAAAGTGCAAATATTTTTGATTATCAACTGACGGGTTCAGAAGCAGGTGGAGACTATGATGCAGACCTCTTGTTTTATTCAAGACGCATAGGAAGTTCGCCGCACGGATATCCCAATCTTACAACCGGACAATATACCCGTGTTCCTGACAATACACCGATACTTGGCGCTGCTAAATTTAGCGGCAAGACAAAAGATGGATGGAGTATTGGTTTGTTGGAAAGTGTGACTAAAGAAGTAGATGCTACCATAGATGACCAGGGAGAAAGAACCAAACAAACAATAGAACCCCTGTCTAATTATTTTGTAAGCAGAGTTCAAAAAGATTTTAATGGAGGTATTACTCAACTCGGTGGGATACTCACCGGAGTACATCGTGATGGCAACCTCAACAATACATTACATGATGCTGCTTATAGCGGGGGCATGGATTTTGCACATTATTGGAAATCGCGAACCTGGTATATCCGTGGTAATGCCATCTTTAGCAAAGTCATCGGTACAAAGGAAAAAATAATGGAGACCCAGTCATCTTTCGAACATTTGTTTCAACGGGCAAATGCTACAGAAACGGTGATTGATCCTAATCGTACTTCCCTGAGCGGTACTGGTGCTACGTTTCGGTTTGGTAAAATAGGAGGCAAAAGTGGACCACATGGTCAGATCATTAAATTTGAATCCGGGTTTACTTATCGCTCACCGGAATTAGAATTAAATGATATTGGTTTTATGCTTTCAGCCAATGAAATCAACCATTTTACCTGGGCAGGTATACAATGGCAAAAACAAATTGGCATCTTCCGTGCAGCCAGGATCAATTACAATCATTGGGCAAAATGGGATTTTGGCGGACAATTGCTTTACCAGGCATTTAATACTAATATGCACGCTAATTTCACAAACAACTGGCGAATAGGTTCCGGGCTTACCTGGAATACACTAGATATCTCCAACAATGCTTTACGTGGAGGATCTTCCTTACGCAGACCTCCGGGATTAGGAAATTTTGCTTATTTCTCCAGTGATACAAGAAAAAAAATTAACCTGTTTATCAATACTTTTTTTAGTTGGGGTTTTGGCCATACCAATCGTAGCAGTAATTATAATGTCACTCTTCAACTTCAGGCTTCCAACGCATTTAATATCAGCCTCACCGGTAACTATAATAAGAACTTCAGAAAACAAGATCAGTATGTAGATAATATCCAGTTTAATGGGTTATCAAAATACATTGTGAGTGAAGTAAATCAAAAGACATTGAACTACACACTTCGACTAAATTATAACGTCACTCCAGATCTTACCATTCAATATTACGGTCAGCCATTTATTACGCGACCGGTTTATTCCAATTTTGGATTAGTAAAAGATCCGTTGAATAAATCCTACGATGCCAGATTCCATCGCTTTGATGTAAATGAAATAAGGCTTAACTCGGATGGTGGCTATGATGTGGATGAAAATAAAGACGGTATCAAAGATTATAGTTTTGTAAATCCCAATTTTAATTTTGTACAATTCAGATCCAATCTGGTTGCGCGATGGGAATATAAGCCCGGTTCTGAACTTTACCTCGTATGGTCGCAGGGAAACACACCCGAAGTAGGCGCTGATCCATCCACAGGATTAAGTAATAACCTGTTTGATCATTTGTTTGACACACAGGGAAGAAATATATTTTTGATAAAAGCAACGTATAGATTGGTGAGATGATCCAAATGAATCGAATGCGAATGACGAATCTTTCGAATGTCGAACGACGAATGACGAATTGAGGCGAATGACGAATACACCGACATCCGAAATCGAATATCAGAAACCGCTTGACGAATGGTGGAA
>JBDTUE010000433.1:0-3189 GCA_040007895.1 Saprospiraceae bacterium
AATACTGAATACAAATTTTTTCATGATGACATTATAAATTATGAGTAAAGATTAAATTTAGTTTCTTTAAGGCCAAGGCCACCAAGAAAAGCAACCAGTTCTTTTGAATCTTCTCCACCTTTATTAGCATGATGAAGTAAAGAAAGTCCATGAGGACCCCGCATAGTAAGATGTTCAGGAAATAAACCCAGATACTTTTTTATCAGTTCTGTCTGTCCCAGCATAGTCATCAAAAATATATTCGTACGGCTTCCTTTCTCCACTAAAAACTTAGCAATATCTTTTCTACCCATATGTCCGGCAGCTTCTATTCCAGATTCAAAATCACCACCACCCCAATCCCATGAAGCATACACCAGGTTGGGAATTTCCGTCACCAATGCTTTTACTTTATCAAGATCGGAATGACATACTCCTACGAATTCTTTTACTTTTTCAGCGATTAAAGCCGGAGGTTTAGCGCTGTCTTGTGAAAACAAATTGGAAGACAACAAACCAATACCAGCTGTTCCTCCTAATGTGTATAAAAACCTTTTTCGATCCATAGTATATAAATTTTGAAGATTTGAAAAAATAAAGCTATCTGAATATCAGCTTAATAGAATATGTTAATACTGTCTTTAACACAATCTTAACCCAATCCTTTTTTATGCGGTCATTTTTGAGTACATTTGCGTTTTTATATCAAAAAATTATAATTAATATGGTAGAACCAGTAAGAGCATACAACGTGAAGACCAAAGAAAAAAATGTAGAGATGAAAGATGCTATCATCACTAAAACAGCAAGGGGTGGTTATATGGCCCAGGGCAATGATGGTAAAGGCAACAAACTTACCTGCCTGATGGGTGAGGCTAAAGCACTTCAAGCAATTAAAGACGGAGTCGCTAAACAGGGATTCTAATTCCCGGGATTTTAAAAAGGAAATAGTATCAAATAAATCATTCCATCATTCCATAATATGGGGATGGAATGGTTTATGCTTTATCCGGTCTTCTTTTCTTTGGAGAACTAGACTTGACGATGGTCATCCCCTCGGGGTGATTGTTGTTTTTATTGTCCTTTCTTGTCTTTGAAGTTTTTTCGAGATCCAAGGCCAATTTTACTGAAGCATTTAAATATGCTTCATTGACCAGCTTTTTAATATAAGCTCTAGGGAAGGATTTAAAATCATGTACGATGATATACCGATACTGATTTCCTTTACCCAATAAAAGTTTTTTAGGATCCGGGATACCTTTTCCGTCATAAAATCCAAAATGCATATAACTGCTATATAAAGACATGGTACAAAATGTATAACTTAACCTGTCTGTAATAGACCAGCCAAAAGCAAGTACATTGGAATTATCATAAATCAATTCATTGGCTTCCGGATACCACCCCCAAACCATGGATCTAAGTTGAAGTGCGAGATCTTGCAGATTTTGTGGAAATGAACTTAAAAATTTTTTTAGCTCCTGGTTATCATCTTTGCTCATAACATCATTTCTTTTAAAGCAAGATAAAATCGGTGACATGACTCCGGATCACTGTCAAAAAAAAGTACAGGTTCCAATAATTCCAGTTCCATTAAATAAAATTTTCCCGATTCATCCAGGTATCCATCTATCCTGGCGTATAGTAGTGGTTCAGGTATCAAGGCTAATATACGGTCTACTTGTATAAATAAATCTTTATCCGGTGAATAAGGAATATGCTTTCCTCCATATTGTGCCTGCACTCTGAATTCTCCATCTTTAACCCTTTTACGCACGGCATGACTGAATTTTTTATTGAAGTAAATTAATGACAGCTCGCCCGAGGTGATAATCTCATTTGAAAACTTTTGGATGATAACACCTTGCTCCGAAACCAATGCATTGAATTCCTGTTGGTGTACTGGAGCAGCCTCCAAATCAGTTACCCATGTTTTGTATGCTCCACCTGAAACGGATGGTTTGATCACTGCCTTTTTCCAATGATGCTTTTTCAGGATTTCTTCTATCATAAACGAACTTCCTTGTTCACAATAATAAAATTCAGGCATGTCTACTCCCAGGTCTCTGAAACGCAACAGATATGTTTTATTTTTATTCCATTGGATTACCTGGATTGGGTTGAATACATTAAGATTAAGTTTTTCTAATTGATTTAACCATTGGGTGAATGCATCGAATTTTAAAAAATAATCCCACGGTGATCTGAAAATGATACAATCAAATGAAAACCAATCTATAGATGTATCGTCCCAGACGGCAGGAGTAATTTGTTGATTTTGATCTAATAGAAATTTGACTAATAGTCTGTCATCTTCTGCAAAATTGCTATGTGTTTTATCGGTAACAAATGCTAGCTTCATATTGATCAGGGATAAGAAAAAGTCTTGCACATAAAGTATTGACTAAAAGGAGTACAACTGATAAATTAAATGATCCTGTAACTCCTCGAATTCGAACTGAATGTAAATTCATTAAAATCAAAATGGTCGATATGGACCAGGCCTGGTGTTTTACCCGGTTCAATAGATCCGAGATCTTTATCAAAGCCCAGAGAAACGGCGCCATTGATCGTAGCCCATTTTATCAATTCATTAAAAGGTACATAGGATTGATACTTTTGGATTGTCTTCATTTCTTCGAGAATGGATAATTGCCAATTGGAAGCCAGGCTATCCGTCCCAAGACAAAGTTTACTTCCTTTATCCAACCAATATTGATAATGTGGTAATCTGTTTTCAATAAAAAGATTTGCATTGGGACATGTGACCCAGTAAACATTTTTGTTCCATGCCTCAATCCTCTCTATATCACTCGGTGTACTCATCGTATTATGGACCAATAATGTTTTCTGATCAAAGGACATATATTTGACCGGCACACTCGAAGCTAAAAGATTCGTAGGGATATATTGATCGAGGTCTAAGCCAAAACCCTGGAAAAAATTTACCAATAGTCCGGTCCTTGTTGAAATAAATTCATTTTCTGCATCCGTCTCCTGATGATGAATACTTGTAGTGACATCCATTTGATTCAATGATCTGATAAGTCCAAACAGTTTATCTGAAACACTATACGTTGCATGAGGTACGATTGCTTTTTTATGACCAGAAGTACCAAGTATCTGATTGTATACTTGAATGGCTCTGTCAATTTCTTCCTGCGCTTTATTGACCTGCATCAGATCGAACGCTTCGACGAACGTATGATA
>JBDTUE010000434.1:0-3177 GCA_040007895.1 Saprospiraceae bacterium
GCAAACAAAAAAGCACCGGTACATAAACTTGCGATCTCAGCACCGGCATTAAACTGTTTGTGCAACCAGGGAATAAATAGTTTATTTTTTTCAATAGTTTCATTCAGATCAGTAGAAGTAAAAGAAGGAATGATTACTATATCAAGTTTCAGGTTGGATCGGATGGAAAATACCGGGTAACCCAGAAATGATTTGCCGGTAAGTAATATTTGCTGGCCCGATTGAACTAAAAGCAGTTTAAATGGAAGTTCTTTACTTTTACGGAGGTATAATCCGTTCAGTGTTTCAAATACATCCAATACACTTGCTACAGAGAACAGTTTAAAATCATAAGGCAGCACCAGGCCAATTGTTTTCATATACTCGCATTTGACATAAAGATACCACCCTGTCCGGAATGCCCCTAAAATTGTCTTTAAGTTCACTACGGGCATTCAACACCGGATGTACCTTCGTCATTAAATAAAATACGAATGTCACTCGTCAAATCAATTTCCGAGATAAAACCCATTGAAGAAAAAGAACAGATCAGGAAAATGATCGTGGACTTATACGACGCGCTGAGCGCTAAAGACGTACGAAAAATGATGGCATACTATGCTGATGATGTTGTAGTCTATGATGTCAAGCCTCCATTTCAGACGAAAGGTGCAGTAATCTGGAGACATACCTGGGAGGCTTGCATGCCCTATTTTCCGGATCAATTTAGTGTTGCAATAAAAGATTTGTATATCCATGTAAGCAGTGATATAGCCATTGCACATTGGATGTTTAGATTAGTCGGTCCTGAAAAGGAGCATGATGCGATGCAGACCTGGATGAGAGCAACCACCGGTTATAAAAAAATTAAAGGTAAATGGAAGATCGTTCATGAACACGGATCATTGCCTTTTGATCCCCATACGACTAAAGCTATTTTTTCATTAAACGTTTAAAGAATACATAGTTGATTTGGAAAAGAAGTGTTGAATAAATTATAACCACTCCGCATTAAACTATCAAAATCAGAAGAAGATTAAATAGCTTTTATAAAAAAGATTAAGAAAGAATGATCTGCATAATCCCGATATGATATGGAAGCCTCACTTGTTATAAGTACAAAAGCATCAGAGCCAGAAAAAGTAGATGCGTTCATGAGTAAACTTATACATCCACTATCTGATGTAGTAATTCATCTGCGGGAATTAATATTAAATATCGATCCAACACTGGGTGAGGAAATATTTTTTAACGCACCTTCATTTTTTTATACCGGGAAAATGAAACCATTCAAACCCAGAGAATATAAAAGGTATATTGTAGGGTTGAACTTGTTTAAAAAAGATTGTGTAAGACTTATCCTTTTAAGAGGAGCAGGTATACCGGATCGAACAGGATTACTTATGGGGGATTATAAAGATGGCAGGCGACTTATTATTTTTAAAAGTATAGAAGAGATCAAGAGTAAAGAAGCAGCATTTAAAAAAATAATAAAACAACTATTAAAAACGGTGGATAAATAATAGATGGTTAACCCATCCGAGTTTCTGCTTTTTTTAAAAATACTCCACTAAAAAAAATAAACTATTCCAAATGTTATTTGATCCTGAGAATGATATCGTAAAATTATGTGCCCATGGCATGGCCCTTGAAGGTGAAGGCAAATCAGAAGAGGCATCAGGCGTTTTTATGAAAGCGTGGAATGAAGCTACCAATGATGTGGAAAAATTTACGGCAGCACATTATGTGGCCAGGCACCAGCATTCCGTCGCTGATAAATTGATATGGGATAAAAAGGCATTAGAAATAGCATTGAATATTGAGGATGAACAAATACAATCAATGTTTCCTTCACTATACCTGAATATTGCAAAGTGTTACGAAGATTTAAACGATTATGAATTAGCCGGAGAAAACTATCAGAGCGCAATCTTATATTCAAACCAGCAACCAGATACAGGTTATAACCATATGATAAAAGGTGGGATTTTGAATGGAATTAAACGGTTAGATACATACAAAACTAATTTCAAAGATGAAGAATCAAATACTTAAAAGTACCTGGGCTGTTGTGGCTGGTTTTCTGTTCGTAGTCATTCTATCTATTGCTACAGATATGATATTAAGCAGAATCGGAATGATGAAACAACCTTTTTATGACAACTCTACAGGTCTTATAATTTGGGTGACCGTATATCGGTTTATTTACCAGGTAGTAGGAAGTTATTTTACGGCGAGGTTGGCTCCGGAAAAACCAATGCGTCATGCTATGATCGGAGGATTCATTGGTTTAGGACTGAGCATTACAGGCGCGATCGTGATGAAAGAAGAAGGTCCCTCCTGGTATGCTATTGCCTTGATTATTTTGGCCTTGCCATCTGCCTGGTTGGGGGGATATTTGTTTATGAATTCTATAAGTAAACAACAGGCATAAGTATGAAAGGGAAAATAAAAGAAAACAAAGCAAGTAATACCGATGGATTAACGGCTTCTGATTTTATGGAAAGATTGAAAAAACTTCAATCTGATATTGAATTAAAAAAAATCCAACGATATTTTAAATCCGGTAAAGGTCAGTATGGAGAAGGAGATCAATTTATCGGAGTAAAAATGGGTCAGTTATTTTCATTGGCAAAAGAATTCATAGAAATGCCCGTCAAAGAAATAGAAAAATTGATGGAAAGCCCGATACATGAAGCAAGGGCAGGTGCAATAAGTATCATGGATAAAATCTCAAGGAATAAAAAACATACACCGGCGAGATTAAAAGAGATCTTTGAATTATACATTAAACGGCACGATCGCGTAAATAACTGGGATCTCGTGGATCTTGGCTGTTTGTATATGACAGGGTTGTATTTGTATGATAAGTCCAGGACCATATTGTACAAATTAACTAAATCAAAGAATCTATGGGAGCGCCGGACAGCAATCTTAAGTACCTGTTATTTTATCAGGCAAGGAGAAGTGACTGACACATTTAAAATTGCAGAACTTCTTGTGAAAGACAAAGAGGATTTGGTCCATAAAGGCGCAGGTTGGATGTTGCGATTTGCTGGGGATAAAGATCCTAAACAGCTAAAACTGTTTTTGGATAAATACGCAGCTACGATGCCCCGAACCCTCCTCCGGTATGCTATTGAAAAAATGGATGCAAAAACAAAAAGACATTACATGGAATTGTGGGAGAAATGAGGT
>JBDTUE010000435.1:0-3160 GCA_040007895.1 Saprospiraceae bacterium
TGGTTTTTCCAGGCCGATACGCTTCATCTCTGAATATTCCCTGGGAAAGAACACTTGTAAATATCTCCGATCATGAAGAAAATGGCCTTGCGCGAATTTATCCTGTCGGTGAACAAGAATCGAGGGTAAATCATCCGGAACAATCAGGATATTTCTCAGGTTCCTGTGGTATTACTTATTATGGTGGCAATCATTTTGGAAAAGAATTTGAACAAACCGTTTGGGTAGCTGATGTAGTGCTCAATTTAATCCATGTCGATAAATTAATTCCTGAAGGCACACGATATTCAGCCAATCGATTTTATAATAAAAAGGAAATACTCGCAAGCAGCGACCGGTCATTCAGACCGGTAAATATGAGCGTGGGACCCGACGGTGCACTTTATCTCGTAGATATGTATCGCAAAGTAATTGAACATCCAGAATGGATACCAGATGAATTGGAAAAAAAAATGGATCTCCAGGCCGGCAAAGATCAGGGAAGAATTTATCGGATTGATCTTACTTCTAATAAAAAACAACATTTCGATTTCAATACTTTAAAATCCATTGAAGATCAAATCTTAAGCCTGGGGCATTCGAATCAATGGGTCAGAACCACGGCTCAACGATTACTTATCGAAGGAACATTAAATGATCATCAATACGATCAACTCACTAAACAATTGTTATCAAATTCGGTCTTTGCAAGATTACATACTCTATGGCTATTAGAAATCAAAGAAAAATTGGATGATCAATCTCTTCTCCATGCACTGAGTGATTCCAATTCAATGATTCGGAAAAATGCACTTATCATTTCAGAAAAATTTTTAATGGGATATGAAGATATCTTCAAACAGTGTCTTGTTCTTCTTAGAGATCCTGATCCTACCATAAGGATGCAGGCAGCTCTTAGTCTTAGCACCATCAATAAAGAATTTTTCGATAAACATGAAAATGAAATTCAGGAAGATTTGCTGAATAGTGCTTCTTTGCCAATGGACAAATGGAATATTTCTGCCATCGCTTTGGCAACAAAACATGATCCGGTAAATTTTTTCACCAGGCTTATCCAACAAGCAAAAACGGTGGAACAAATGAACTTGTTAGAGTCATTGGCTTTGATGACGGGCTCACAATCAAAAGATTTTAAATCTGTTTTGATGACACTTTCTACCACTTCTATTCCAGATATTGAAAAAAAGAAAATTATAGAACAAGCTTCAAAAAATTTAAATAAAGATTTTAAAGGAGTGGACGTCTTACCTGAATTAGTCATGCTGGAACAAACAAAAGACATTCAACTCCTAACCTCTCTGGGAACTTTAAGGTCTAAAACCGGCCTTCCTCCATCGAAAAATATATTTGCTTATACCAAAAAGGCTATTGATATCGTCCTGGATAAAAACAATCCGGATAGTATTCGATTGTTACAAATGTCACTCATCGACTTAATGCCCTTCAAAGAAAAATCAGATATCCTTATTAAATGCCTTAATAATAAAGAACCGGTAAGTATCCAGGAAGCCTCGTTAAAACAGTTACAAAAACAAAATGATTCGAGTATAGGACCAAGACTTGTACAATCATGGGCTTCGATGGGACCATTTGCAAGAAGATTGGCCGGAGACCTTTTACTGTATAAAAAAATGTATCAAAGTTCTTTATTGGATGGATTAGAAAAAGGAATAATCAATATTGGAGAAATGAACTTTGATCTTGAACGGAGACGCACCTTATTATGGTGGTCGGATAATGACCAGGTCAAAAAAAGAGCAGAAGCTTTGTTTACCGATGTCGGAGTGGTGAATAGAAAAGATGCTATTGAAAAAATGAAACCTGCATTACAACTTACAGGATCAGGCGAGAAAGGGAAAAAAGTCTTTGAATCTCTCTGCAGTTCATGTCACGTATATGGATCATTAGGCAATGAAGTAGGACCCGTACTAACCGAAATCAACAGGAAAAGTAAAGAGACATTGATGCAGGATATCCTTGATCCTAATGCTGCCGCTGAAACGAAATACATCAGCCATAAAATCGAATTAAAAAACGGAGAAGTCCATATTGGGATCGTCGAAGCAGAAACTGATCAGTCAGTTACTATAAAGAAAATGGGTGGTTCAAAAATCAATATCAATAAATCTGATATCCATGAATTTATTTCACTGGGAAAATCTTTAATGATGGAAGGGCTGGAAAACAATATGACTATCCAGGAAATGGCGGATCTACTTTCATTTTTGCAGAGTGGTATAGAATGAAATTTTAAAGATGACTACCCGGCAAGTCTTGGTCCCATCAATGTCCGTTCTACATTCCTCCTATGATGCGATGCATGGTAGATCGAAAAATAAAGCATCTCCCGGAAGGTAAGGTTCCCCAATAATGGATGTGGTATAAAATATTTATCAAGTTCTTCTTCCGACCAGTTGTCCATGTTTTCCTGTAGTGCTTTTACTTTTACATTAAATTCATTAAAGATGGTATCCTTTTCTTCATAGGATAAAACCGGCGGCATAAAAGGCTGTGGTGCCATCATGCCCGGTTCAAGAAGTTTAATGTATACTGCTTCAATGATATCATAAGGTTTGCTACCCTCAACCGATTCACCAAAATTTCTCGAAAAATATTTTTCCCGGTTACCCAAAAGTTTCACCACCGGTGAGATACTTAATTCTATATGCCTGATGTGTTGCAAACCTGTCCATTTGTCCTCCGGTGGTTCCATGCACTCCTCAGGTGTAAGCGATGCCACCGTATTTATTAATTTGTCATGTGAGGCTTGGATATTTAATTTAATAGTAGTAGAATTCATTTTTGTGTGCAATTTCTAATTATTAAGTACTTCGAAAATTATTCTTGAATACTTATAGAAGTAAAATTAATAAAATCTCAAATGCCTGAAAAGTAAATAAAATAACTGGGAGAAATTAAAGGGTGTGAACCAGATGAATGTTATCAATCAATCTGGTAATCATCCGAACGGACTCAACCTTAACCTTAACCTTAACCTTATCCTCAACCTCAACCTTAACCTCAACATCAACCTCAATTCCTCAACCCTTCTACATTCAATTTTATTAAACTTTGACTCCTATCTATCTCCTCCTTACCTTGCAGCAAATTATTTTCTTTAATTATGACATTTTCTTATTTCAAAGAGCTCGCCAATTAC
>JBDTUE010000436.1:0-3090 GCA_040007895.1 Saprospiraceae bacterium
GGTAAATAAAATACACATTATCCATGATTTCTTCATGTATTTTACTGAAATTCGTGGATTACTTAGAACTGCTTCTTTATTATGGTAAATAAATTACACTACATCGATTACATCGTATTTGTATTTTATTTTTTGATCGTTTCCGGATATGGATACTGGATTTATTCTAAAAAGAAATTTAAAGAAACCAATACCAAAGATTTTTTTCTAGCGGAGGGATCATTGACCTGGTGGGCGATCGGAGCATCTTTAATTGCTTCTAATATTTCTGCAGAGCATTTTATAGGTATGTCAGGGTCAGGTTTTGCCATGGGCCTCGCTATCTCTTCTTATGAATGGATGTCAGCTGCTACTTTAATTCTCGTAGCAGTATTTTTTATTCCTATCTATTTGAAGAATAAAATCTACACGATGCCTCAGTTTCTATCTAAAAGGTACAATGATACCGTGGCGACGATCATGGCTGTGTTCTGGCTTTTATTGTATGTCTTTGTCAACCTTACTTCCATCTTATATCTTGGATCTCTGGCTGTATCGAGTATCTCCAGTATTCCATTTTTATATTGTATGATTGGCCTGGCTTTGTTTGCCATTTTTATTACACTAGGTGGAATGAAAGTAATCGGCTATACCGATATCATACAAGTCGTCGTATTGATCTTGGGTGGATTGGTGGTGACTTACCTCGCCTTGAATATGGTTTCAGATCGGTTAGGAGGATCAGGGATATTGAATGGTCTTTCCCTCTTACGCACGGAGGCGGATGATCATTTCCATATGATTTTTTCTAAAGGAGATAAATACTATTATGAATTACCAGGTATGGCTATTCTGTTTGGAGGTATGTGGATTAACAATCTGAATTACTGGGGCTGCAATCAATATATCGTTCAACGGGCTTTAGGAGCTGATTTAAAAACAGCGCGCAATGGCATATTATTTTCTGCCTTTCTTAAATTGTTGATCCCTATCATCGTTGTCATTCCGGGTATAGCAGTATATGTATTGCATAGTCATGGTGCTTTTACCAAAGAGATGGTCAATGCAGCTGGAGAAATAAAACCAGATCAGGCCTACCCCACCCTTATGAATCTGTTACCCATTGGATTAAAAGGAGTTTCATTTGCTGCGCTTACAGCAGCTATTGTAGCTTCTTTAGCGGGCAAATGCAATAGTATCGCTACCATCTTTAGCCTGGATATTTTTAAAAAATTCTTTAAACCGGAAGCTACAGAACGACAAGTAGTCTTGATGGGCCGTTGGGCTATCTGGGTTGCTTTTGCGATTGCATTATTAGTAACTCCGCAATTAAGACAATTGGAACAAGCCTATCAATTTATACAGGAATATTCCAATTATCTTACCCCGGGTGCGTTTGCCTTATTCTTTCTTGGTATGTTTTGGAAACGGACGACTTCTACGGCTGCCGTGATTGCAGCTGCGGCTTCTATTCCATTATCCATTGCATTTAAATATATACCATCCACACCTATACCTTTTCTTCATAGGACGGGATGGTGTTTTTTGATATTGGTGGCTATGATGGTCACTATATCTTTATTTGATCCTAAGAGCATTAATAACCCGAAGGGTCTGGAATTACACGCAGATGATTTTAAAGTCGGATCGAGGTTTGTTGTATGGTCAATATTAATCCTTGGTGTTCTGATCGGATTGTATACTGTGTTTTATTAATCTATTAGTAGCGAGGAAAATCATAACTATTTAAAGTTAATCACCTTATTCAGCATCCATTGCACACCTGCATCCAATATGGAATAGACTGGTCTCGGGAGTAGTAAATTGTCTTGACGAAATCATATATCCATGACAATAATTAGGTGCACATAAAAATGAACCACCTCGCATTACTTTTTCTGTAGCCGGAGCAAATTGCCCGTTACTCAATTGTTCATATTCAAATCGCCAGTTGTCGCACCATTCCCACACATTTCCCGAAAGATCTTTAAACCCTAAAGGCGATGATCGAAAAGATCCTACCGGAGCAGTAGATTCGAATCCGTCTTTATTGGAAAAAGTAAATGGAAAATCTCCCTGCCATACATTTCCATAAATCGTATCGTCATGATGCCAGTCATCGCCCCAACTATACATCCATGGATCATCTTTTCCATTGCGCGCAGCGTGTTCCCATTCAAATTCATTGGGCAATCTTTTACCTAATGATGCACAATAAGCTTTGGCATCATACCAGGAAATTTGTGTGACCGGTGCATTGCCCTTAGATACTCCACCATTTTTACCTTGTGGGAATTGCCAATCAGCACTATCTACCAGGGACCACTCCCTGCTTGACATATTAAAAACACCCGCATTACCAAATTTTTCCGCGTCCGTTCTATAATGGTGCTTTAAGACAAAATCAGCAAATTCCTTAACTGTGACTTCCGTACTGTCTAAATAAAATGATTTAACAAATAGTTTGATTTGGGTATCATCCGCTTGATTTTTTATAGTCAATCTTCCGGTGGGGACCAGTATCATCCCTGCCTTACCAGGATGAATTGTTGATTTAAATGAATCGGTCTTTGATATACCTGCAGGTAAAGAAAATACTCCTGAATCTTCATGAAGAGTTGCTTCTTTTTTTATCGACCGGCAATCAAATAGAACAAATGATATAAGTATGAACAGAATAAAACGACAGGCAATCCACATTCTTCTACAAAAGTAGTCAGACAGGTACTTTTTAAAGCAACTATTCATACTCCTTTTGTTGTTTTAATAGTAATTTTCGACTATGAATCGTACAAAAGCGTTTACCCGTATCCTAAAGAAAGGTGGATTAAAACTTTTATACACCACGTTATTGCTGTATTACGCCTTCAGGCGTTCTGATCTACCTGTTTGGGCAAGAACTATAATTTTTGGTGCCATCGGGTATTTGCTTAGTCCTATTGATTCAATTCCTGATCTTACTCCAATCCTTGGATACACGGATGATTTAGGTGTGTTATCCTATGCTTTAGTTCTTATTGCAGCGTATGTGAATGGTGATGTTCGATCAAAAGCAAGACTTCGGTTGGCTAAACTTACCGGTGAAGTCCTCGATGATGAGTCTATAAAATC
>JBDTUE010000437.1:0-3069 GCA_040007895.1 Saprospiraceae bacterium
GACAGGCAGAATTGTCAAAGTGATTGAAAAAGACTGGACGAAGGGATACCATGAAGTATGGCTGGATCGAAGAGAGATTCAAGCCAGTGGCGTACTTTATTATAGTTTTGAAGGACAGACGTTCCGGGCAGTGAAGAAGATGGTGATTGTAGAATAAGAGAGATAAAACATTTCAAATTTATACTAGAGGCCTTCCAGGTAAAATGGGAAGGCTTTTTATTTTTTACCGGAAACACACTTATCTCATCAATTTTATTTGTGAAATAAAGAAGTGGAGATCAAGTGGTTAAATGGTATAACTAAAAAATACGTTATAAAAACTAGAAAACAGTTGATAAACTTAATTTGTCGTTGTATATTTGATTCATCAATTATAAACAAATGCGAAAACAACTAACTAAAGCAGAAGAAGAGGTCATGCAGATCATTTGGACTAAAGGAAGAGTGCTGGTCAGCGATATTTTAGACGAAATAGGTGAACCAAGGCCACCGCATAGCACCATTTCTTCCATTGTACGCATCTTAGAGAAGAAGGGGTTTGTAGATCATAAAGCTTATGGACGAACTCATGAGTATTTTGCTATCATTCCAAAAGAAGAATACAGTAAACATTCAGTCCGGAACTTGATAGAAGAATATTTCGGTGGTTCAGCCAATAGCCTGGTTTCTTTTTTGGTAAAGGAAAAAGATCTGAGCATAAAAGAGCTTACCCAATTGATGGAAACTTTGAAAAAAGTCAAAAAATAAAATCATGATTACTATTATTCTTCAAAGCAGTCTGTGCTGGCTCGTGTTTTTGCTGGTGTACCAGTTATTTCTGAGGAAAGAGACTTTCTTCCGGTTCAACCGGTATTATTTATTGGTGACTTTATTACTTGGAGTCCTGGTTCCTGTTCTTCGAATGATTTGGGAAATCATATACCCGGACCCATTTCAATTTCAAACGTTCGCTTCTTTCCAGGGTACTGCGCAGGTACTTGAATTGCCTTCAGTATCCGGATTGGATAAAATAGATTGGCTCCTGTGGTTAAATCGAATGTATTGGACCGGTGTCCTTGTTTTCCTGCTGGTATTAATGAAACAAATCATGACCATTATTAAAACCATCCAGTCAAATCCAAAACAGAAATTGGAAGGATATACCCTGGTGAATACGGACTATGCACATCTTCCATTTTCATTTATGGGTTATGTATTTATCAGCAATCAGGTAGAATTTAAAGACGAGGAATTAAACCGGATCCTGAAACATGAAAGTAGTCATGTTCATGGTGGACATAGTATGGATGTAATACTAATAGAGCTTATAAAATGTTTAGCATGGTTCAGCCCGTTGGTATATTGGTATAAAAACTCAATTCGCAATACCCATGAATATCTTGCGGATGCCCTGGTATTAAAATCAACGGATACCCAATCCTACGGCCAATTATTAATTCATAATTCACAACAGGGTCTTCAAATGGCCCTGGTCAATCACTTTATTTATTCACAATTAAAAAACCGAATCAACATGATGATAAAATCTCCTTCCAGGCCATTAAATGTCTGGAAATACACTTTGATCATTCCTATTCTTTTCCTATTAGGTGTGATGTTTGCTTACAAATCAGACACGGCGAATTCAAATGATTCCAAAGCTCCACTTTCAATTCGCGCAAAAGATTCTTTGCCGGTTAATGTCTTATACATTTTGAATGGAGAAAAGTCTACGGAGGATGAAATAAAGAATGTCTATCCTCAGCAAATCACATCGATGAATGTCATCAAAGATAAGGAAGCAATTAAACAATATGGTGAGGAAGGAAAAAACGGAATAATTCAAATCAATACCCGAACACTATATCTCATCGATGAAATAGAATCTTCCAAAGAAGCAGTTGACAAAATCAATCCGGATGATATTGCAACCATGGATGTGGTCAAATACGGTAAATCTTCTACTGGTGTAATAAAGATCAGATTGAAAGAATCTTCATCTAAAGAAAAGTTGAATTTAGTCTCCGATGGCGTTCGTGTAAAAGTTGGAGATCATATATTACGATCTGATCAATTTGAAACCGACCGGAATAACGGACAAATTAGAATTACGGACAAAAAAGTATTAAGTTCGGCGGAACAGGTAACTGTGTTCTACGATAAGGATAATTTGAAACTTGCAAATAACGATTCAATAATTGAACCACTCAGATTTGCTCAACAGATGCCTCAATTCCCCGGACCAGAAAATGCATTAATAATATATTTATCTAAAAATATTCAATATCCGAAAGGAGCAAAAGAAGCTAAAGTTCAGGGGAAAATCATACTAGATTTTTTGGTGAGAACAGATGGTTCAATTGAAAATGTGAAAGTCCTTCGTGGGATAGGAGCTGGATGTGATGAAGAAGCAGTAAGAGTAATGCATAAAATGAACTCAGATGGCATTCGTTGGAAACCGGGAATAAACAATGGGAAGGAAGTACCGGTAGTAGTTACCTTGCCTATAAGTTTTAAATTAGGCGATGAGAAAACCAATATTCCTGCGGATTTAAAATCAACCAATCCAGCAAATTCACAAATTAATTCACCCGGAAAAGGAGAGCAGAAAATTTTCACTGAAGTAGATGAGCTTCCGCGATTCCCGGGATGTGAATCTGTACAAGGGGTTGCTGAACGATCAAATTGTTCCAATCTAAAATTGCTAGAATATGTTAGCGCACATTTGAAATATCCATTACAAGCTCATGACGCCGGAATACAGGGTAAAGTATTAGTTTCATTTGTAATCAATCCCGATGGATCTGTATCGATGGCCAAAGTGGTAAAAGATATTGGAGGAGGATGTGCAGCATCTGCCCTGGAGATGGTAAACGAAATGAATAAGATGAATGTAAAATGGATTCCCGGTAAATCACATGGAAAATTCGTTGCTGTTGAATATGTTTTACCTCTTACTTTCAATTTAATTGGTGTAGATAAGAATGTATCCAAAGCCAAAATGGTACCAAAAGCGAACCCATTAACACAAGAAAATAAACTAAAAGTTATACCTAATCCCGCCAGTCACCAGGTAGAAATCAACTGGAC
>JBDTUE010000438.1:0-3030 GCA_040007895.1 Saprospiraceae bacterium
GTGGTGCATGGAGATTTAAAAATAGCAAGTCATCCGATCATGGTAGGGCATTTTAAAGATGACGGAATCGTAAATGCAGAAGCAGCAATAGATTATTATTATGCCGGAAAACTTTCTGATCGTCACCGCATTTCCTATTATCCAGGTCTAATCGGAGAAAGTCTAATACTCTATGATCCTGATAAAAACCCAACCGGAACTATTGTCGTCGGTCTTGGAGAAGTAACTACACTTACACCATTCAATTTGCGTAAAACGGTAGAAGCAGGTGTGGTACGATATGCGATGCATTTCCGGGACAATCTCATCATTGGAAATCACCCCCGGACGGGAAATCATGAAACTGCAATCACTTGTCTTTGTATTGGTTCAGGATATGGCAATCTATCTATGGAAGTCGCCCTAAATGCTATCCTGTCTGGCGTTTCAAAAGCAAATAGGATTATCAGCACCATTCCAGATCTGAAACCAATTAAAAATATTGAATTTATAGAATTATACGAACACGTTGCACAAAATGCTTTTTATCAACTTTCAGAACTTGAAAACAATACGGCCATCGATTTGACATTCCGACTGGATAAGAAAATTATTAAAAAAACCGGGGCAAAAAGAAAATATCAGTTTAGTATTGAATATTCCTGGTGGCACAATCTTTCTTCCCGGCTTGAGAAAGAAAATAAAAATGGATTCTCCTCTATAAAGTTTACTTCATCTACAGGAATAGCCCGTGTAGAAGAAGAAAATACATTTACTTCTCAAAAAATCATTCGCTCTTTATTGGATCAGATGACCGTAGACCAGGGAGTTTGGAACACAACCTATTCCAAAACCCTGTTTGAGATCTTAGTTCCAAACGCATTCAAAGAAATCTTACGTCACCAAAACAATATTTTATGGAAACTGGATTTAGATACTGCGGCGTATCCCTGGGAATTAATCCATGATCAGGATATAGATAAAAACCCCACGTTTGTGCGGGCAGGATTAGTCCGCCAATTATATACATCTGCTGAACAGAAAGCGGATATCATGCATCCTTTAAGTGCTCTCGTAATAGCAGATCCATTATATAGTAGCGACGGTCCCAATCAGTTGCCCGGCGCAAAAGAAGAAGGCAAAATAGTACTCGGGTTACTCCAGCAAGAATTTGAAACTACTTCTTTGATCAATCGTTCTGGTCTCGACATCATCAATCAATTGTATAATCAGGAGTATAAGATTTGGCATATTGCAGGACATGGTACCTTATCAGAAAATCCAAATGAAACCGGAATCGTATTAGAGAATGGAGCATTCATTACACCGGACATGCTTAAGAATATGAGCCGGTTACCAGAATTTGTATTTATTAACTGTTGTTATTCCGGGACGGTAGAGCCCGGTAAAGAAAAGCTCTATCAACAACGATATCACTTTGCCGCCAATATTGGAACTCAATTAATAGAACGGGGAGTACATGCCGCAGTTGTAGCAGGATGGCCGGTCAATGATGATGCAGCATTATTATTTGCTAAAACCTTTTATCGCCTTATGCTTTCCGGTAAATCTTTTGGAGATGCTGTTCGTCGGTCTAGAGAGGCTTGTTGGATTAACTATAAAGAATCAAATAATACCTGGGGAGCTTATCAATGTTATGGAGACCCGTGGTACAGGCTGGTTCCGTCCAAAGGCGGAAGCGGGGTCAAGAACCCCTATTTTACCTTAGATCAGGTATTAATCGATCTTTATAATCTTCACTCTGAAACTCAGGACAGAAAAATAAAACCACCGGTATTAATACATACGTTAGAAACAATCTTACTAAATGCTAAAGATGCCAAATTTTTAACCGCTTCGGTCCTGGAATTAAAAGCTGAAATTTTATCTGAGCTAAACTATTTAGATAAGGCTATAGAAGCTTATGTAGAATTAAGAAAAGAAAAAGAAAGTGATTTTTCAGTTAAATCCCTGGAGCAATATTGTAATTTAAGAGTTATTCAATTATTACATCGGGTTCGTGCTGATAAATCATTATCCATTCAGAAAACGAAACTGGGCGGCATATCTTCGACTTATGCAGGAATAAGTAAAGCATCGTTGGATAAAAAAATAAAAGAATTAATAAATGATTTCACATCATTATTAGTAATCGGGGTCACACCTGAACGATACAATATATTTGGCAGTGCTTACAAAAAAATAGCCATGATCTATAGTGAAATAGATTCTTATAAGCGAATATCTATAATTCAAAACAATTTAAAAAAAGCATTATCCTATTATTCCAAAGCCTGTCAATCCATCGGTCCTGATAATACCAAAGACCTTCTTTACCCCTTACTGAATGTACTGACCATCCATGCTATGATCTCCAATAAAAAAACCATCGTCGGGTTTAACAAAAGAAAAAAATCCATCCTTCGAATATTAGATGAAGCCAAAATGGATATTGCTGATGCTTCCAATCAATTCATTCATTTTTGGAATGATGTAAATATGGTTAATGTCCTTCAGTGTGAATTGTTTTACGCCAGGGATACAGAATTAAATTCTATTCGCGACGACATCATACGTTTATATAGCCGGGCCTGGAATCTGTCAGGCACATTACGCCAAAAACAAACCAAACTGGAGCATTTAGATTTTATGAAGTTTGCAGTGACCATTATAGATAAACCGGTAAAATGGAGAAACAAGATGAATACGGTGATCGAGGAAATCCGAAAAGAGTTGGAAAAGTTAGGGGTAAATTAGTATAAAGTACATCAAGCTGAATTTGACAGGAGTTTAACACATTGAGACCGGCGCAAATAATTTAATAAAATAAATTTCTTAAAACATCCTAAAATAATAACACATGAAGAATTCATTTACAATTTCATTTATAATTATCGGAATTTTAATTGTATCAATGAATACATATGGTCAAGCTAAAAAAGTTATCGTAACAAAAAAAATACCTGATGAGGTCATCTATATGAAAAAAGACCAAGTACTTCTAAGTGATCAGCAAAAAAAAAGGATCATAAACGAGTATGTCAATTTTAT
>JBDTUE010000439.1:0-3029 GCA_040007895.1 Saprospiraceae bacterium
GTCCCCGTGAAGTTCAAAATGAGATTCTTTTAGTATTGGACGAAATCGAACTAGTTGATAATCTTATGTCAATTTCAAAAATCAAGCGTCTCACTGGTTATACTAACTTCTATAGATATAAAACAGGTTCCTGGCGACTCGGATTAGAGCTTCAAAATAATCCCGAATAGTTCATTAGAAATTCAATGAACTATCTGATGATTGAAAATGAATGAATTATGAAAAAGGCCAATGGAAATAATTCATTCATTTCAATATCAGGGTTAACCCTGACAAGTAATTGCTTTACAATTACTTCGTCAATTGATGACGATTATTGTCACAATCCTACCGAAAGCGTAGGATCCGAAGGATAAACCATTCATTTCTAATGAATGGTTTGGGATAATATTGTAAAGGTTTGTCTAATCAGAACTATAGGTCCGAGAGGAGATTTTTACAAACACTTTCCCCCTAAATAAAATCAAAAATGAAATGTACCTTCCTGCGAATTCTTATTTATCTATTTTCTGTATGTGTCTGCACCTATAGTCCTGGGCAAAACCTAATTATTTTACGAAGAAGAAGTGGAATTATTTTGTAGAAAATTTATTAGGCGCAAAGTCAATATGGGATATTGAAATGCACTAATGCTGATAGCTCAAATAGTTTGATGGAATGATCTAAATAGATTTACATTATTTTTTCAAGCCGAGTTTTTTCAGAATTACATCAAACCGTTTTTCCGTACGGAGCACATCAAACTTAGGATCTACATTGATGCTGCATAATGATTCCTCGTGTTTTTCAAAACTTTTTTCCAGCCATTCCAGACCTTTTTCTTTATCATTCAAAGCAGTATATACTAAAGCCATGGCCCTGTAATCATTGCTGCCAAGTTGATGCATGTCAATCCGCTCAATGATATCTTTTGCTTCCTGAGTGCGTCCGGCTACAGCATATAAATGTGCCAGTGCAATTTCGGTTTTGATTGAATTGCCCGTCATAGATCCCCATAGTAGGTTTTCTTTGATAGCCAGATCATGCAACCCCTGGCCTTGATATGCAAGCGAAAGCAAGCGGTGTACCGGAGCAAAACCGGGATCCAGTTCCAGTGTTTTTAAGGAAATCTCAATAGCTTTATCATATTGACGTGTATAATAAAAATGTATTCCCTTGTCTTTGAGTATGCCTTGTGATAGTGGGTCCAGTTCTACTGCCTTGGAAATTTCATTATACGCTTCTTTAAATTTTCCGTTATATAGTAGCCACTCTGCGTACCAATGTCGGCCCGTTGCATAATTGGGGTTGAGTTTGATTCCCAGTTTAAATTCCTTTTCAGAGTTTTTCCAATCCCATTCATTGAGCATTAAAGAGATGGCCATTGAAATATGCGCTTCAGGAAGTTGGGGATCGAGTTGCAAAGCGTGATTAACAGCAATCATTTGTTTAGCCAAAATAGTCCTCCTGGATACATTGGTGAATTCGCCGATCAGGCTATAGGTATCGGCTATGCCGGCCCAGGCGAGTGCATAAGATTGGTCTTTTTCAATTGATTTTTCAAAATAATAAAGAGCTTTATTTAATCCGGTTTCATTTCTTTGATTCCAATGATATCTTCCCTGGAGGTAAAATTGATAAGCTTCTGAATCATCGGTATAGCGCTTATGTAAAGTGTGTTTTTCTTTGCCCGTAAGCTGGATGCGCAGTGCGTCGACAATTTTTAGAGATACTTTTTCCTGGATATCAAATATGTCTTCCATGTTGCCACGATAAGACTCTGCCCATAGATAAACATCACTGTACGCATCTATAAATTGTGCGGTTATTTTCAGATGATTCCCTTGTATCCGTACACTGCCTTCCATGATATAACCTGCACCAATCTCTCTGCCGATTTCTTTGATATCTTTTTTGATACCCTTATATTTCATCGAAGTAGTCCTTGAAATGATCTTCATTCCCTTCAATCTTGCAAGGTTCGAGATCAGTTCTTCCGTCAATCCATCACTAAAATAATCTTGTTCCGGATCATTGCTTAAATTGACAAATGGCAACACCAATATACATTTTGACTGTACCTTCTGTCCTTTCCCTTCAAGGGCGTGTGTTTCAGGAGTAATAATACCCGGGTTAGTCAATGCATATATATCTACTGGTTCTTTTACGTTTTTAAGGGTATACTTTCCAAGTAACTTGGTTTGTAATTCTTTCTGATTTTTAATGTCATCATATACTTTACCTGAAAAAAATATACTTCCCGGCACTGCGAGAGACTCCAATCTCGAAGCAATATTTACTCCGTCTCCATAAATCGTATTTCCTTCTGCCACCACATCACCGACATGGATCCCGATTCTTAAAGGCACTATGGGATGGACTTGCATATCAATCTGAAGGGCTAACGCAGCCTTGATCCCTTCAATCGAACTATTGAATATACACAGGGCGCCATCACCTCTGAAATCTAAGATCCTTCCGTAATGGGCACTCACTTCATCTTCGAGTTTCTGCTGAAGTTTATGACGTAATTTCAGCGTGTGCGCTTCGTCTTCCTGCATTAAAGCAGTATATCCTACAATATCGACAAACATAATAGCAGCCAACTGACGAACCTGAGCCATAAGGGAGCAAATTACTAATTCTATAAGTAAATTGATCTAAGATTGTATGTGTAGAGTAGTCCTTTGGTATACATGGAGTGATCTGTTTTTAATCCGTATTTTATTATGCCTATTTACGGCTAGATTTATTGTTGATCCCTCGGTACTATTCAGAAAATTGCATAATCGAATTAAAAATATTTCTATTTGTATCCATCAAATTAAAATTAAACCGAATGTACTTTTTGATTTAACTTCATACGTTATTACTTTACTTAAAACTTTATTTCAAAATGAAATCTATTTATAACAGGCGGGAGTTTATTACCCATAGCTCTATAGTTACGATGGGTGCTTTGATTCCATTTAATGCTACTCATAAAAAACTTAAGCGGATTCAGCTCGGGGTGATTTCTTATTCGTTCCGCAGTGTTCCTCATGATGTGG
>JBDTUE010000440.1:0-3023 GCA_040007895.1 Saprospiraceae bacterium
GTGTGGAAGGAACTCCCATTACTGTACTGAAAGAAAACAAGGAATAAAAAGAAATTTTCATTCAAAGCCTGCAAAAGGACATCAACAACATTCTTCATAGTATAATTACCCTTTTTCATATTCCTGATGGCTGGGTTTGTTCCTAAAAGAATTGATACTTTTGTTTATATGTTGATATTCGTTAATCAAATTTAAAAAATGAAAAAAATAATTTTTTTGTTCATTGTTCAATGGGCATGTAGTTCTGCATTTAGTCAATCTGTCCCTATAACAAGGCAGTTGAAATTGATTTCCCTATCAGGCACCGGGTACGAACGAGGATATCAACATGGACAACAGTTGAAAAAAGAAATCGAGGCTTTAATTGGGATTTGGAAAAAAGACCTGGAGCATAGTATGCAAATGCCGGCCGATAGTTTTTTAGCTCATTTCATGGCTAGCACTAATTTCATGCTCGCCATAAAAAAGTATACCCCGGAGATTTTAGAAGAAGTAAAAGGCATTGCAGTTGGTTCCGGTCAGACTTTTAACGACATCTATGCTTTTCAATTAGTGGACGAATACTGGGTATACCAGGACCAGTTAAGAAATAATGAAGACCACCATCATTGTAGTAGTATCGGGGTGCCTGCCATGAATGGTCATCCGGCTTACGTATCACAAAATCTGGATGTCGAATCGTGGATGGATGGTTATCAAATTATCTTGCAAATCATGCCGAATGGCAATACGCCGGAGCAATACATATTAAGTTGCGCTGGCCTGGTTGCATTAAACGGATTTAATGAACACGGCATCGGTGTGTGTGTGAATACCCTGATGCAATTGAATGCAAGTGCAGATGGATTGCCTGTTGCTTTCATGCTTCGCGGCATCCTGGGACAGAAAAAAGGAAGTGATGCTTTGCGTTTTTTACAAACCACCAAACATGCCTCGGGTCAAAATTATATTTTAGGAACAGTAGACAGCGTGTATAATTTTGAAGCTTCTTCGGCGAAAGTAATGCGGATGTATCCGGATGCATCTGGAATGGTTTTTCATACTAATAATCCCGTAGTCAACGAAGATATTAAACCATGGTATAAAAATTATTTTAATAGTTTTTTAGCAGGTAAGACTCAAAAAGGCAATAGTGAAATACGTTTTACTACTTTACAAAGAAGAGCTGCTAACGCTACATCTAAAGATGATTCTTTTATAAAAACTACATTGAGATCCAAAGATGATCCCAATAACCCGGTATGCCGGGCTCATGTTCCCAATAAAGGAGGTTTTACATTTGCATCTGTCATCTATACTTTATCCGGTACCCGTACTATGCAGGTAACTGCCGGACCTCCGGATGAATCAGAATATCAAGTCTTTAGTTTTGCAAAATAAGAGAACGCATCCCCATTTGTATAAATGTTGTCCAATTAAACGGTGTAGGACAGATTGCACTATGGTTTGGGTTTGTGCGACTGAATTTATTCGGTCGGGTTATGGCAATATGTGCAATCTGTCCTACACCCAATTTAAACTTTAGAAGTCATAGACTATAAATTATAATTAACTTCAATAATTAAATACCATAAAAAATGAAAACAAAATATTTGATTACAGCCAGCTTGATGATTTTTTGGACTTTGATCACATTCAGTCAATCTACTACCTCAGTCAATAAAACAAAATATAAAATTGTAATGCAACTGGCGAGTCCAGATACGGTGGTTCATCATAATACGGTTACTCAAATCTATAATGCGATGGCTGAGGCCCCTAACAGTACCATCGAACTCGTCTGCCATAGTGCCGGGATCAGTTTTCTTCAGATGTCCAAAACCGTAGCGGCTAAGGATATTGAGGATTTAAAAAAGAAAGGAGTAGTATTTGCGGCATGTGCCAATACGATACGTATGAGGAAAATTGATAAAGCGGATATTGTCTCTCAAGCTATCATCGTGCCGTCAGGTGTCATTGAAATCGTAGATAAACAGTCGAAAGGTTGGCAATATTTAAAGGCAGGCAACTGATATTGATTTCTATTTGCAATATTTTAATACTGATGTAAACACCTTCATGCGGAGAGGGCTTACATTATAATATTCTTTCCCATTCAGGAGTCCCTCATTCTGCCGGTTGATTAATAAAATGACTGAAGTTTGATATGCAGGAACTACGGTAATACTCGTTCCGGTAAATCCGGTATGTCCAAATGAACCAGCCGGTGCATTTTTCATAAATGAACTTTCCGGATCCATCATCCAGCCCAAACCATTTTTGAATTGATCTTTAGTCAAAAATTTTTCAATGGTTTTTGATGAGATAAATTGACCTGATTTTATTTTCCCTTTAGCCATCAACATATCGACCAGTTTCTGAAGATCTTCAACGGTAGAAAATAATCCGGCTGCACCGGATACACCTTTATTGGCATACCAGGCATTTCCATCATTGACTTCACCTTTTAAATTATACATACGCCAGCCATTCCAGGATGCTGGATCAATCTCTTTCACCTGAAATCCAAGGGTAGAATCATATACCATTCGTTTTTCATAAGGATTACCGGCAGATGTGGTCGCTATATCTTTGGTCATTCCTTTAGAGAGTGGGTTGTACATGGTATGGTTCATAGCGAGCGGAGTAAAAATATTTTGCTTCATAAAATCCTCCAAGGACATGCCCGAAACAAGCTCAACAATATGGCCAAGAAGTACAAATCCCAAATCGCTGTAATGACGTCCTGCTCCCACCGGAAATTTTAAAGGCAAATCTTCTATTACTTTATAACAAGCTTCTTTGTCAGAAGCCCGGTAATATAAAGGATACCATTCATAAAGTCCAGCGGTATGAGTAAGCAGATGTCGAAGCGTGATCTTGTTTTTATCCGGAGCAAGGAATGCTTTAATATATCGGCTTACCGGATCATCTACTTGCAACAATCCACGATCAGCAAGTAACATGATGGAAGTAGTAGTGCCCGTAACCTTTGTGAGGGAAGCAATATCAAAAAGATGATGGTTAGTCATCACCTCCGGAGG
>JBDTUE010000441.1:0-3008 GCA_040007895.1 Saprospiraceae bacterium
TCCATTTACATACACCCGTAAACCTCCCAATTTTGCTTTGTCATAGACATTGCTTTTAAAATTGTATCCAATTTCAATATTTTTCAACCGGATGTAATTCTTGCTGAACAGATAGTACGTATTGTTGCCAAAATTACCTCCGGTAAAATAGGTATCACCCCGACTGGCTAATCTTGGATCAGTACTATTCGGATTATCTATTGACCAACGGTGATCAAAGCTGTATTTTAAGAAATTTCCAATATCACCGGATTCTGTCTGAACACGTAATGAAGCGCCGGTAGCTCCCTGGAATAAGGCGGATAAATCAAAACCTCCATACCTTAAATCAATCGTAGCTCCGAAATTAAATTTAGGAGTTAAACTTTCATTTAATCGTACTCTGTCATCAGCGGTAATTTTGCCATCGCCATTGACATCCTGGAATTTCATATCACCCGGGATTAATGTACCGGTTACTGCTGAATAATCTAACTTGTTTGCATCAATGGCTGATGCATCTTTAAATACTCCATCCGATTTATATACGAGATAAGATTGAATAGGTTTTCCCTCCTGCAATTGATATTCCGGTGCGCCGGGAATTTCATCCATAAATATGACTTTATTCCTTGCATAACCACCATTGATGCCTGCTCTGAAAGAAAGTTTATTAGATGCTTTGCCGTTGTAGCCTAAGCTAAATTCAAATCCTTTGTTATCTACTTTACCTGCATTGACCGGAGGCAATAATGCATTAATACCGGATGAGGCAGGGGTTGATCCTGTCTTTTGAATAAGGATCTGATCACGGTGATTTAAAAAATATTCCAATGTAAGGTCTACAGCACCGTTTAATAAGGTCGCATCTAAACCTAAATTATAATTCTTAGCCCTCTCCCAGGTAAAACTAGGATTGGCCAGTCTTGTTTCATTTAAAGTGGTAACCACCTGGCCATTGATCGGATACGAACCAAATCCATAGGTAGACAAATAGGCATATTCCTGCAATTCATTGTTATAAAATACCTGGTCATTTCCCATCTGACCATAAGACGCTCTTATTTTTAAAGTATTGATACCAGGCACTTTGAAAAATGGTTCCTGAGATATATTCCATCCGAGTAATAAACCTGGGAAAAATCCAAAACGACCAGACGGCGGGAAGATATAAGAACCATCATATCGCCAAATAAATTCAGCAAGATATTTTTCTTTGTAATTGTATTGAGCTCTTCCATAATATCCTAACCGGGCTCTTTCATAAGCGCTGCCACCGGTATTTTGGGATAATGAACCCCCTGCAAATAATTGATCAACTGCGCCGGAAATATAATTCCTTCTAAAGGCAAAATAATTATCACCCTGGAATTGCTCTTTCGTCGCACCTGCCAGGAAATCAAATGAATGTTCGGTACCTAGTTTAAAGCTATATGTGAGTATAGCCGAAAGGTTAGTGTTTAACTTGGATAAAGTCGCTTGTGTAAGCCGTGGGTCTGTAAAATTAGATCGGATTGCCCCTTTCAATACTGGAGTTCCGTCAGGATTTGTCTTTACACCATCTTTAGTATATAAGACCCACGGAGTCTGCCATACTTTATTGGTTTCGGAATGTTTATCCACAGCACCACTCAGCGTCAGTTTAAGGTTTTTTATCCATGGATTAGAGATATCTATTCCACCATTAGCTTGTAAGAAATCAGAGGGATTGTCCTGATAGCCTGTAGCATTGGTCGTGATGACATATGGATTTTGACCATTTTCTATATCCGGGCCCGGAAGACCATTAGGCCATACTTCGGGTTCAGTAGGACGACCACGCATCAACATCCTAAATATAGATCCTGCAGATTCAGTAGGGAAATGCCTGGCTTCTCTTCTCCCAAGGATACCTAGATTCATACTGACATAAGGATTCACCTTTGCATCCAGGTTAACCCGTAAATTATACTGATTGTATTTTGTTGCTGAGTTTTTATAATACGCATCCTGGTTCACCACTCCTATAGAAGCTAAATAGGTTAGATTTTCAGAACCTCCGGATAATTGGAGATTGTGTCTGTTTTGCGGTGACCAGGTTTTAAACGCGTCCCCAAACCAATCGGTATTAGGATAGTTCCATGGATCTGAACCATCAGCATATTTAGCAACTGCGGTCGGACTGTAGTTTGCATTCAGAGTAGCTATTCCATTAGTGGGAGAGTCATATACACCAGTAGATTTTATGGCGCTGGATGCAGCACTCCATTCATTTACGGGAATGGTTTTATAAATCGGCAACTCATTCATGATTGAAGCATATTCCGCTGCACTCGACATGTTTGGAATCTTTGTAGGCTGTGCCCACCCTGTATTAAAATCATAACTTATGGTTGGTTTACCTGATTTTCCTCTTTTGGTAGTGATCAGGATAGCTCCATTGGCAGCTCTGGCACCATAAATCGCAGCGGATGCATCTTTTAAAACGGATATTGATTCAATATCCTGTGGAGAAAGCCTCCCAAGACCGCCATCCCTATCTGGAATA
Organism: Saprospiraceae bacterium; assembly: GCA_040007895.1. Classification (GTDB taxonomy): domain Bacteria; phylum Bacteroidota; class Bacteroidia; order Chitinophagales; family Saprospiraceae; genus JADJLQ01. The sequence continues at coordinate 2,507 of JBDTUE010000441.1, forward strand.
CCATCTATGACTATAAGTGGGCTACTGTTACCTAATGTATTTGTACCTCTGATTGATATAGTGGCGCCATCATACCCGGGTTCGCCACTTTGTTGAATTACTACCAAGCCAGGTAATCTGCCTGCTAAGGAATTTGAAATATCTACAGCAGGGGATTTGACTAATTTTTCACCACGCAATGATGAAATTGCGCCTGTAATTGTTACTTTTTTCTGTGTGCTGTAAGCTACCACTACTACTTCGTCAAGGGCTGCACCTTCCAGGAGAGTGAGGTTGATTACAGGATCTGTTCCCACGGTGATTGACTGGGTCGTAAAACCAGTATATCCGAATTCCAATACTTCTCCAGTACTTGCCTGGATAGAATACTTACCACTCAAATCTGTAAGAGTACCCCGAGTGGTATTTTTTACCAGGACACTTACTCCAACCAAGGGTTCAGATTTATTGTCCAATACGGTACCGGTAATGGCCTGCTGGCCATATCCATTGGAGCAAAACA
>JBDTUE010000442.1:0-3005 GCA_040007895.1 Saprospiraceae bacterium
GGAAAATTATGGTGAAATTTTTTGGCCCTTGACGGAAAGAAAGGACATCTTTCTTTGGCATGATCACAAACTGTAATTACAAAATCGAAATCAATATTTCTGTATTCATCTATGTGGTTGGAAGTATGGTGTGAAATATCAATTCCATCTTCTTTCATAGTATCAATAGCTTTTGGATTTACTCCATGTGTTTCAATTCCTGCACTGTATATTTCAGCCTGGTTGCCGGCAAAATACCTAAGATAACCTTCAGCAATTTGACTTCGGCAACTATTGCCCGTACATAACACTAAAATTCGTTTCATTTGGTTTATTATTTTGATACAACAGATGGATCAGCACAAGGTTTATGAGTTTTTCAGATAAACAAATTATTAATTCTGATCATGATGATTAAAGGTATTGTTTGTTTAGACTTCTGAAGTAAATGGTTTTTCGGAATGCCCTGAGGCCTAAAAACGGCAGGCAGAGAGAACCTGAAACTTCAGGAAAGATCCCATTGGAAAAGACTACCCTTAATTGATTAGGCGATGTGTTGTCATGCATTTTTTATGTGCATCGAAATTTATTTCGATGAGAGTTCATCCCAAATAAATAATTCAATTATACTCAATTAATTCAAAGGATGAATTGGACAAGGTCGTAAACCTTTACCCTGGTTTTTATTGTTTTGATTTGTACGTGATTCTTGATTTTATTATTTTGAAAATCATCGAAATAATCCTGATAGCCATCGGGATCGATGCACAAATTAAAATCGAATACTGATATCCGCAGAAATCCGCCTGAGTTCACGGCGGTAATCAAATGGTGCTGCATTGTTTTTGATAAGATATTGCTCCTGGTTGGTGAGATTTTTTACTGTAAGACCGAGCTCAGCGAATGATTTTATTTTATATACTACTTTACAATCGATGTTGACCCAGGAAGAGACTGCAGGAGGACGATATCTTTCATAAGCAGGAATTATATCCGTTGACCTTCGTGCCACTTCACCCTGGTAGTGCATCGAAAGCGATGCGTAAAATTTAGATTTTGAATAAATGAAACCCAGGTTTGCAATATGTGCAGGAGCCCAGGTGACTTTGCGTTTGCTGATGGCAACCGTCGAATCTGCAATAGATTCATTAAGACGTTTGCTAAATGAATAATTGAAGTAGCCTGAAAACTTTTTTAAATTAAAGTGAATGTCCGTTTCAAAACCCGTTGTTTTCAACGTATAAAGATTGGTGCTCAGGTTGGCATTAGCTACGCTATAGGCGATCTGGTTTTCAAAATTTACTAAAAACCAATTCACTCCAAGGTTTAAAGATTTTGATAATTTCAAATCGAGACCAAGATCATAGTTAGTAACAATCTCTGCTTCGAGCTGATTAATATTGGAAGCCAGTGTATACGTATTGGCACCAAACAATTCCGTCGGTGAAGGACTACGAAATGCTTTGGCTGCAATAGCTTTTAATGTAAGATCACCTGCATTGTATACAAGACATGCCTGAGGAGAAAATAAGGAATAACTTTTACTTTTTACCGGTCTGCCTGGAGCATATAAATCCGTATAATTAAAAAACTGATCGTCGTACCTGCCGCTCAGAGTGAGTTGAAACTGGTCAAATAGTTTTGGAGAAATATATCGAGCGAGTGCTGCAATATTTTTTACCGGTTTATCCAGAATATATTCAAACCAGGGATTTAGTTGGTAAATCCGGTTCGTAGAGTCCGGTGCTGCGTAGGTATTGAGATCAATATTGGCCGTATGAAAGTCATCGCCACGATAGGAAAAATAATCTCCTTCTAATCCTACTATGAAGCGGTGAGAATGAATATTATAATCTCCCTGAAATCGGAGAAACAGATCTTTCGCATTCGTTTTTAATGTTTCTGAAACACCGTATGGGAAATGAATTCCGTACGCAGTGGTGTTGTCAGGAAAGAAACGCATATTCCAATTGATGCCACGGTCCTGGTACCTGGCGGATACTTCATAATTAAATTTTTTATGTTCATCGTGTGGAGCATATTTCAAAGCGACGATCCTTCGGTATTCATTCATCTCTTCCGGCTGATCGGGTATTGCAAAGAGCCAGCCATGCCCTGTCTGATATCCCCAATGCTGCTCATGATATTGTAATGAAAGTCCATTGTATCTTCCTTTGCCATAGATCTTAGCAAAAAAATAATTATTGTCCTGATCGTCATTCACTTTAAATTGTTGCAAGGCACCGTTGGGTGCAGTTCTCCCGGAAAGATCATATGAATTATACGTATTGCCTTTCGTAGAATAATGGGTAAATGATGTGATAATACCTGCAGATTTATTTTCTGTACCCGTGATGAGATCAGTTATCAACGTATTGTTTGAACCGGCTCTTAAACGCACAGTAGCAATTCCATCCAGATCATCGGCTTCCATGGTATTAGAAGCAATAAGTCCGTTGATCGCATTGCCACCATACCATGCGCCACCCGGACCACGAGTGACTTCATAAGATTTGGAAAAAATCAAAGGTGTATTCTCCCAGGTATATGCGCTGCCATACAAATTGTCATTGAAGGGCATACCATCCACCAGGGTAAGGATATGATTTTTGTTCCACCCTTCATACATACCCCTGAATGAAACGGTTCTTCTATCATAGTCTTGTGAGGGAGCAAAACCGGGTAAGCTGTAAAAAATATCATTACCATTGACCCATCCCATTTTCTTAATGACATCATTAGTTACTACAGAAATAATAGCGGGTGCATCGTTTTGTTTTTGAAGAATGCCAACTGAGGTAACCAAATTGTCGTGTTCCAATGAATCGGGTATTGTGATTTTGTCCTTATCTTTTTGTGCAACGATTCTTTCTATTGGACAAAAGATCAATATTGTAAGTTGTATTATAATAATGATAGACTTATTCATGTGCATCCGGTGGGTTTGGTCCTATCTTTTTTATTTGAAATGTACAAAATATTAATGAGGAGGATATAGACTCCTTTTTTACCCTGACCTAATAAAT
>JBDTUE010000443.1:0-2998 GCA_040007895.1 Saprospiraceae bacterium
GCGGTGGCAATTTTTATAGCTTTAGAAACATCTATATTTCCATCCTCCGTTTGCGGTGTGTAATTGAGTTCGCAAAAAGCAGAATGGCCTGTACCTGCATTATTCCATGCATCGGAGCTTTCAAGTGCTACCTGATCTAATTTTTCGAATACTGCAATAGTTAATTCAGGATTGAGCTCTTTAAGTATTACTCCTAATGTTGCACTCATGATACCTGCCCCGATGAGGACTACATCTGCCTGAAGATTTATTTTATTCATTACTAACAAATATCAGGTTTAACTTAGAAAGTGAAAGGGACTTTTCCCGAAGGGATCCCTATGGGAGAAGTCACCCCTTCACTTGGGACCCGCTGAAAATCACTTCAAGTCATCCTTTCAGTTTTCCTTCTTAAATACTTCGGCAGATTATTCGCTGCATTACACTTACCTTTGCAACTCTAAAATGAGCAAACACGGTAGGGTATTGGTAGCTATGAGTGGCGGTATAGACAGTACCGTTTCAGCTATGTTATTGCATGAACAGGGTTATGAAGTCGTAGGTATTACGATGAAAACCTGGGATTATGCCAATACAGGAGGTTCCAAAAAGGAAACAGGTTGTTGTTCTTTGGATTCAATCAATGATGCCAGAGCTGTTGCTGTAAAAATGGGCTTTCATCATTTCATCATTGATATCCGTGAAGAGTTTGGTGATTATGTCATCGATAATTTCGTTGAAGAATATCTTGCCGGACGCACACCGAATCCTTGTGTCCTTTGTAATACACATATTAAATGGGAATCCCTGCTTAAACGGGCTGATGCGCTCGACTGTCAATGGATAGCCACAGGGCATTATGCCCGAATCAAAGATCTCAATGGTCGTAAATATATTTCAAGAGCAGAGGATACGTCTAAAGATCAATCGTATGTGTTATGGGGTTTAAGCCAGTCTTGTATGGAACGGACTTTATTTCCATTGTCTGAATTTGTAAAACCTGAAGTTAGAAAAATGGCGGATGAACGAGGTTATGCAGAGCTTGCAAAAAAAGCGGAGAGTTATGAAATCTGTTTTGTTCCTGACAATGATTACCGAGGATTTTTGAAAAGAAAAAGACCGGAATTAGAAACGGCATTGAGTGGTGGGTCTTATGTAGATCAACAAGGTAATGTCATTGGCAAACATGAAGGTTATCCATTCTATACGATAGGTCAACGAAAAGGTTTGGGGATCCACCTGGGTGAGCCAATGTTCGTAACAGAAATATTACCTGAAAAAAATATAGTGGTTTTAGGAAGAGAACATGATTTACAACGCAATGCGATGAAGATTTATAGAACGAACTGGCAAAAGTATATTGCTCCCTCAGAAATGGAATGTATTATCAAAATCCGGTATCGCGATTCAGGAACCTGGGGAGTATTGCGTAGTCATGATGACAAAACTGCTTCCGTTCAATTTAATATTGCAGCTAAATCGATTGCCCCCGGACAATCTGCGGTTTTCTTTGACGGGAATGATGTGATAGGAGGTGGTATTATTCAATCCAGCCAAACAATTAATCAGAATTGATGAAGATTCAATCATTCATTTATCCATCTGTTCTGATCTTATTCATTTTTATAGGAGCATGTGTTTCCAATGAAAACGAAAATTTGGATTTAGGCAATGACCAGGCTTTTTTTCCTCTTACTATAGGAAAGTACAGGGAGTATCAGGTAGATTCAATATTGTATCGACAGGGAAGATTTTTGGATTCGGTGAGATCTTATGTACGGGAAGAAATAACGGGAAGTTATAAAGATACGATTGGAACGCTTTTTATTATTCTCCGATCAGTTCGTAAAAAAACAACAGACCCCTGGCTTGCATCTGCTTCATATACAGCGAGGGTGGATCCATACCGGGTAGTTTATAACCAAGACAATTTGAATTTTATACCATTGGTATTTCCATTAAAAGCCGGTACTAATTGGGATGGACTCGCCCTGATTCAAACAGATCAGACTTTTAATGTCAATGGTGAATCTATAGAGATTTATCAAAACTGGGATCCTTTTAAAATAGAAGATGAAATCAAAGCTGAAAAAATAGGTGCGCTGAATTTTATTGAAGTTGTTACGGTGCTTCAAACGGATGAAGATGATATTCTTTCAAAAAGATATTCAATAGAAAAATATGCCAAAGGAGTGGGGTTGGTCTATAAGGAGATGACGGTATTGGATTGCAATAATACAGTCAACCAATGTTCGACAAGTGTACCATGGGACAAACGGGCAACAAAAGGTTTTATCTTAAGACAAACGATAACAAAAAATAATTAATGTCTGTTACTTCAACAGATGATTTGATTCCCATCGGTGTTATTGCCAGAGGAGTTGGATATAAATTAGCTATCCGCGTAGATCCTTATCCTGGTTTTGAAAGCACATGGAGTGAATTAAAAAAATGTTTGATAAAAACGCAGGGAATACTGGCGCCTTATTTTATTAAATCCAAAACAAAGAATTCCGATTTCCTGGATATCATTTTTGAAGATATCAAAGAAGATCAGGATATAAAAGACATAGCTCACCAGGAAATATTTATTCACACCATCAATCGATCGTCCAGGGATATACCCGAAGAAGAAGGAGATGTCAATGAATGGATTGGCTTCTCTATAAAGGATAATAAAGAAGGAGATATCGGTTTGATCGAATCTATTGAGGAGTTGCCAGGGCAGATATTGGCAGGTTTACATTTTCAAGACAGGATGATTCAAATTCCTTTAGCAGAAGACTTGATCCTGGATATAGATCTTGAGAATAAAATCATTTTAATGGATCTTCCGGAGGGAATATTGATGTTGTAAAAAAATCTGGTTAGCCTTTCGTTTAGTTATTTAACGGAAAGTTTTTATTGAAAAAATATTAGTATAGATATACTCAAATGGAAGATGCGTTTGTTCCTTTTCAACCCATTCAGGGTTGTACAATTTTTTTTTGTTACCACGAATTGCCTGCCTGGACGTAGC
>JBDTUE010000444.1:0-2968 GCA_040007895.1 Saprospiraceae bacterium
ATTCTGGTGCCTAATGGGAAATTGCAGGATTATTTGAATGTGATAGGTATGAAATAGAACTCCTGAATGATAGTTAGCTTATAACATAATGGTAATTAAATAATATAATGATCTATGATGGATTCTTTGAAAATGGGATAGATTTAAACACGATACACACATGACACCTGAATTTGGATTGAGACCTGAAGTCGGTATGATGGACTGGATACGAAATGTATTTACGAATATTACCAAAATACATCATTTATTTTTTAATCGAAATCACTTATTGCTTCTGTTTTTTACCTCGTGTTCGAAGTCAATAGACTTTCGATTCATTCAACGAATAGGAGCATTTTGTCTTTTTATGTTTATCTGTACTTCTTGTTTGATGGGTCAAGAATCTTACATTAAAGGCAGGATTATCCTTATGAATCAGGATACTCTCCGTGGATATTTTTTCCAACCTTCCCTGGATGAACAGAGATCCAATATTTTATTTAAAAGAACACTCAAAGGAACTAATAAATCAATTTCTAAAAAACAAATTAAATCGCTGCACTCAGATATTGTCAATTATGAATCTTACGAATACTCAAACCGGAAATTGATCACCTTACATGCATTGACTTCTAATCAAAAGGATAGCATCATTACATTCAGGGATACATTTTTTCTTGAAGTAATCGTAGAGGGAGGAATCACGTTGTATCGAAGGCATGAGTCTCAGGAGCCGGAAAGATTTTTTGTCGCTGAGCATGGAGAATTAAAAGAATTGATGGGGAACAAACTTACGATAGATGGGTATCGTTCCAATGACCAATACAAACTCCAACTCCATGATTACCTGGTAAGCTGTAAAGAGAAATCTTTTGATTCAAAGAAAATTAATTTTAGAGAAAAGAATCTTGCAGATATAATAATACATGAAAATGAATGCAGGAGAGATCTTCATTTTATAAAAAAATTAGGTACCAAATGGAGATGGCAGGCGATCACCGGTTATACGACTACCTTGATGAGGTTTTACAATAGGGATATAGATAATTGGAGGGACTTTAACTGGAAATCTTCGAATTTTCCTGTACTGGGTGTATCAATAACACCATTGCAGTATAATAAGCCAAATAGGTATTTACTTGTAACGGAAGCTTTTTTTCAACACCAAAATTCAAAGACACAAATCCGGTATACTGAAAATTTTAATGATGCCAATGGATTGGTAAATTTTGAAACGTTTAATTTAAAAATCAACCTGCTTGGGCAAATTTACCTGCGAAATCAATCCACCAAGGCATATGTCATAGGGGGAGTTTCTAATTCATTTCCTTTAAGCATACTAACTAATGATATAAAAGTAGAAGCTAAAGATGCGCTTGGCAGCCCAACCGTGAAAAATGAACCGGCTATTGGTCCGGAATTTCTCCGTCGCTATGATGCTTTTTTTTTAATGGGTGGAGGAATAGAATATCGAAAATTTAGTTTAGAATTTAGAATGGACTTTAGTGATGGGCTCACTAGAAATTTAAGTGTGATCAATAGCCATAGAAATTTATATCTTCTGTTTAAATACAGTTTGTGATTGGATTAGTGTAGGTGTTGGAGCTAATATTGATAGGTATAAACCATCCCAGTTAATCCTGATACATCCTACATGTAAAGTCAGATAATGGAATGGAATGCTTGATTTATAGTGTTACTTTAAAAGAATTCATCTGCAAATTTGCCATTACAGTTTCCTGGCTTTAAAGTGAATAAACGAAGGGAATTTTATTCTCTTTTCATAACCCTCAGGATTTTTTAATCTGAAATCTTCAGTAGGTATAGCTTCGAGTATGCGTTCAATGCTGAAACCATTGTTCAGGAGGCTATCGGTGATAGTCGATAAGCTGTGATGATAACAGGGCATTTCAATATTTTTATGGAATGACGTCCATACACTTTTAACCGGTTGTACTTCAAAATAATTTTCCAGCCGGAAATAAGTATAAGAGAAAAAAGGATGCTCCGTTGAGAATATAAACCAACCACCAGGTTTGAGCAACCGGTTAAACTCAAGAAATAAAGTTGAAAGATCTTTCACATAGGTTACCGTCAGTGCGGATAAAATTCCATCAAATTCTGCATTCAGTAAGGATGCCAATGGCTTTTCTAAATCAGCCAACAGGAATTTTGCTTTATCTCCATTCCGTTGACGGGCATAGGCCAGCATATTTTCACTTACGTCCACACCAGTCACCTGAGCGCCCCGATTCAATAGGATTTCAGTATACATGCCTATACCACATCCGGCATCGAGTATGTTTTTATCTTTCACCTCCTCTAACAAAGATAAGATCGCAGGACGGTCATAATAGGCGTTATAATCTTTAGTAGGTACGAGAGCGGCATAACTGTCTGCCAACTCCTGGTATGCATCGTATGCAATCGGAGTAGAATATTCACTTTTCAAAATAGTACGGAAATTTACAATGAGAAAAGAATGAAGCGGATTATTGATCCTTCATTCTCTTTCCAAAATATTCTCTTTTAAAAATATAGGTATACTGTGGAGCAGTATTAGCTGTACCATTGATATTAAAAGCATTGACCAATCTCCAACCAGCTTCACCTACATAATTAAGTGCGTCAATGACACTGGTAAATTTGAGCACATCTCCTTTTTTATCTCTAAGGCGCTTCCTGTTGTTTGGATTATCTCCATAGTCAATAGCAATCGTTACTTCTTCTGACAATAATCTACCTCTGGCTATTACAGAACAGTATTCTTCAAGAATAGAAGAATCCCTCATCGTTTTCATTGGAGGTTTGATCGTATTAGCGATTACGTTAGGATCTGTTGTAGAAGGATTTTGAGCATCCATAGTAACGAACAGTGATAATACAAGCAAAAGGGAAACGGTTAACAAACATTTTTTCATAAGTTGATTAAATTAAAGTTTTAAGATTTCATTTTTTTCTACTCTGTCATTCCATTCAATTCCAA
>JBDTUE010000445.1:0-2960 GCA_040007895.1 Saprospiraceae bacterium
GCATTTGGAATCGGGACTTCAGAAGTAGAAATGGTGCTTTCTTCCCAATGCATTATGCAGCCTAAACCAAAAAAGATGAGGATCAATGTCAATGGCAAACTCCAAAAAGGAGTGATGCCTAAAGATGTCATCTTATATATTATTTCTCAGACGACTGCCAGCGGAGCCACAGGATATTTTGTAGAATTTGCAGGTGATGTATTTGAAAACATGTCCATGGAAGGCCGAATGACCGTATGCAATATGAGTATTGAAATGGGCGCGCGAGGTGGTATGATTGCACCGGATGAGACTACTTTCAAATATTTAAAAGGCAGAGATAAATCGCCCAAAGGTGCGGAATGGGATAATGCCGTGGAGTTCTATAAGACTTTAAAGACTGATGCTGATGCCACATTCGATAAAGAATATCATTTCTCCGGTGCGGATATTGAACCTATGATTACTTACGGTACTAATCCTGGTATGGGAGTAGGAATCTCTCAATCTGTGCCCAGAAGTAATAAAGGAGACACGAATACCAGTGCAAATACTTCCTATGATAAATCTCTTGCTTATATGGGGTTTGAAGAAGGTCAAAACATGATTGGCAAGAAAGTAGACTACGTTTTTATCGGTAGCTGTACGAATGGTCGTATCGAGGATTTCCGGGCATTTGCATCTATCATCAAAGGAAGGAAAAAAGCTGACCATGTGACAGCCTGGGTAGTTCCAGGTTCGCATGTAGTAGAACAACAGATCATAGAAGAAGGTATCCTGGATATCCTTACCGAAGCGGGGTTCAGTTTGAGGCAACCCGGATGTTCAGCCTGTCTGGCAATGAATGATGATAAAATTCCGGCAGGCAAATATGCTGTCTCTACCAGTAATAGAAATTTTGAAGGACGTCAAGGTCCGGGAGCAAGGACCATGCTGGCAAGTCCATTGGTTGCTGCCGCTGCTGCTGTGACAGGAGTGGTTACTGACCCAAGGACATTAATCTCAGATAATTAATTCATCAAACTCATTATTAGTTACGATAAAATGGCTTACGATAAATTCACTGTAGTTTCCACTTCAGCAGTTCCATTACCAATAGAAAATGTGGACACGGATCAAATCATTCCTGCAAGATTTTTAAAAGCTACTGAACGAAAAGGGTTTGGTGACAACCTATTCAGAGACTGGAGATATCATAATGATCATTCTCCCAAATCTGATTTTATTCTTAATAATCCTACTTATTCCGGAAAGATCCTTGTAGGTGGTAAAAACTTTGGCAGTGGCAGTAGCCGCGAACATGCAGCCTGGGCTATCTATGACTATGGATTCAGGGCTGTTATTTCAAGCTTCTTTGCAGATATCTTCACAAGTAATGCGATGAATATTGGATTATTACCGGTCACCGTAAGTGAAGACTTCCTCGATAAAATATTCAAACAAATCGAAGCGGATCCTAACAGCCAAATCGAAATCGATCTTCCCGCTCAAACAGTAACTATCCAGGCCACCGGTGAAAAAGAATCTTTTTCAATTAACAGCTATAAAAAACATAATATGATCAATGGCTATGATGATATTGATTATCTACAGGCTATGAAATCAGATATAGAGGCTTTTGCCCATCGACTTGCTGTATAATTAATAATGAACCCTGTCCAAAGACATATCGAGATCATGGACACCACGCTCCGTGATGGAGAACAAACAAGTGGTGTTGCCTTTTCTGCAGTAGAAAAACTGACCTTAGCACAAATACTACTTACTGAAGTCAATGTAGACAGGATCGAGATAGCTTCTGCCAGAGTCTCCCAGGGAGAAATGGATGCTGTAAAAAAGATTACCAATTGGGCAAAAGATCATGGATTCCTTGAACGGATTGAAGTACTTACGTTTGTAGATGGACATACCTCCATTGATTGGATGCATGTCGCAGGAGCACGCGTAATGAATCTATTGACTAAAGGATCATTGAATCACCTTACCCATCAACTTAAAAAAACAGAAGCACAACATTTTTCTGATATTGAATTTGTACTCAAAAAGGCCTATGATACTGACCTGACGAGTAATGTATACCTCGAAGACTGGAGTAACGGGATGAAAAATTCACCAGACTATGTATTGAGGTTTATGGAGTTTTTAAAAGATCAACCGATTAAAAGGGTTTTATTGCCGGATACACTGGGAGTCCTGATACCTTCGGAAGCTTTTGAATTTGTTTCTATGCTTGTACAGCGGTATCCTCAGCTGCATTTTGATTTTCATGGTCACAATGATTATGATCTTGGTACTGCTAATGCACTCGAGGCCGTCAAAGCGGGGATACATGGATTACATCTTACTGTCAATGGTATGGGTGAACGAGCTGGAAATGCACCCCTGGCAAGTGTAATAGCTGTCCTCAATGATTTTATGCCAGAAGTCAGGACTTCCGTGGATGAGATGTCCCTGTATTCGGTCAGCAAGATGGTAGAAACGTTTTCAGGATTCAGGGTTCCGGTCAATAAACCTATTGTCGGTGAAAATGTTTTTACGCAGACTGCAGGTATTCATGCAGATGGAGATAAAAAGAACGGATTATATTTTAATGCATTGATGCCTGAACGGTTTGGCCGGCAGCGTATGTATGCATTGGGTAAAATGAGTGGCAAAGCCAATATTGAAAACAACCTCAAGGAATTGGGTATTTTCCTTCCAGATGAAGATTTGAAAAAGGTTACTCAACGTATTATTGAATTGGGTGATCGTAAAGAAACCGTTACCCAGGCAGACTTGCCTTATATTATTTCAGATGTCCTGGATAGCAGTAACGTGGAAGAAAAAGTCAAGATCGTCAATTATGTATTGACTCATGCCAAAGATCTTAAGCCACTTGTATCTTTAAAGATATGTATCAACGAACAGCTCTATGAAGAGTCATCCTTTGGTGATGGACAATATGATGCTTTCATGAATGCAGTCAAAAAAATATTTCTGCT
>JBDTUE010000446.1:0-2945 GCA_040007895.1 Saprospiraceae bacterium
AGCGATTTAGATCATTATTACCTTAAACAAGAGGAGCCAACTAAAAGCTGTTTACTAGCTTTAAAAGAAATCATTTTGTCTCAGGATCCGAAGGTTACCAGTGCCTGGAAATACAGCATGCCATTTTTTTGTTATAAAGGAAAGATGTTCTGTTATCTCTGGGTACATAAAAAATATAAACAGCCCTATATCGGTTTCGTTGAAGGCAAACATTTTGATAGCCCTAAGCTGATTCAGGAAAAAAGATCCAGAATGAAAATTATGCTGTTCGATCCCGCTAAAGACCTTCCGATTAAAACCATCATCAGCATACTGCAACAAGCATTGAATCTTTACCGTTCAGGAAAAATAAAAATTAAAGATTGAAGGAGAATAAGATTGGATTAAACCTAAATTAATAGGCCTCCTGCCGATAAAGTGCGTTATCTTCAATATATCACCGATGGTGCTTCTAATTCACTTCTACTTAAATAAATGAAAATAGCCGTTTTTAGTACTCAATCTTATGATCGGGAATTTTTTGATCGACTAAATCAATCCAATGAAATTGAACTGACTTATTTTGAAGTTGCTTTAAATAAACTTACCGTCAAACTTTTAGTTGGATTTGAAGGCATCTGTGTTTTTGTAAATGATAAATTAGATCGGGAAGTCATCGAAAAATTAGCGGCTAATCATATTGCTTTGATCGCTTTACGCTGTGCGGGATTTAATAATATTGATCTAAAAGCTGCAGAAGAAAATCATATAACTGTCGTGAGGGTGCCGGCTTATTCACCAGAAGCAATTGCCGAGCATGCTCTTGCTTTAATATTGACCTTAAACAGAAAAACACATAAAGCGTATAACCGCATCCGGGAAAACAATTTTTCTTTGGAAAAATTATTAGGCTTCAATCTGGATGGAAAAACAGTAGGTGTCATCGGAACTGGCAGGACCGGTGCTGTTTTTTGTAAAATAATGTCAGGTCTGGGTTGTAAAGTCATAGCCATGGACATTACTGAATCCGTTGATTTAAAAAATTTGGGAATAGAGTATAAAACATTGGATGAATTATTAAAGGAATCGGATATCATCTCTCTTCATTGCCCGTTGACTCCGGAGACTCGACACCTGATCGATGAAGTAGCGTTTGCAAAAATGAAACCAGGAGTGATGTTAATCAATACCAGTCGGGGTGCAGTCATAAATGCCTCTCATGCTATTAATGCTTTAAAAAACGGGAGCTTGGGTTACCTGGGCATGGACGTATACGAACAAGAAGAAAACTTATTTTTTAAAGATTTATCGGAAAGTATAATCCAGGACGATGTCATTTCAAGGTTGATGTCATTTCCCAACGTATTGATCACAGCACATCAAGGTTTTTTTACCAAAGAGGCTTTGGAACAAATTGTAAATACCACGTTGAAAAATATAATGGATTTTAAAAACGGAATCCTTACGGATAATAAAGTGACTCTGCCGGGATAAGTGAAAGGGTGACTTGTCCATAGGATCCCTTCATTTGAGACAAACCATTCTTCTTAACCTAAGATAGAAATTCATAAGATTTATTACCTTGACCATCCATTAAATCATTTTAATATACTTGTCATGTCCATCAATAGAAGAAAATTTATAGGAGCAACTGTACTAGCCGGTGCCGGCAGTTTATTAACGAAAGCAAAAAGTGAAAATAGTACGATTCCAATGGCCAATGGCAAACTAGGACTCGGCATTTTAGGTGTAGGTGCCCGGGGGCAAAGCCACGTCGAACAAATATTATACAGAACAGATTGTGAGATCGTGGCCATCAATGATATCGATCAACAATCCATAGATGCCTGCAAACAACTTTTTACAAAAGCCGGTAAACCTATGCCCGCTGTATATCTTAAAGGCGATAGAGGGTATCTCGAACTACTCAAGAATCCTGCGGTTGATGCTATTCTGATCGCTTCGCCCTGGGAATGGCATAGTGAAATGGCTATCAATGGTATGAAAGCCGGCAAGTATGTAGCAACAGAAGTGTGTGGCGCATTTTCATTGGATGAATGTTGGGAGTTGGTTAATACCCAGGAATCAACCGGTAAACATTTATTTTTCCTTGAGAATGTTTGTTACAGGAGGGATATCATGGCTGTATTAAACATGGTAAGACAAAATCTATTTGGAGAACTACTCCATTTTGAAGGTGGTTATCAACATGATCTCCGGGAAGTCAAGTTTAATAATGGAAAACAATTATATGGAGGTGGAGTAGAATTTAATGAAAAAGGATATTCAGAAGCTCGTTGGCGGACTCGTCATTCCGTTTACCGCAACGGTGACTTATACCCTACTCATGGAGTCGGGCCTATAGCTATGATGAATAATATCAACAGAGGTAATAGGTTTGAATATCTGACTTCTATGGCAACCAAAGGCAAGGGTCTTCATGATTATATAGTCAATCATCCGCAAGGAGGGTCAAGTCATCCCAATGCAAAAGTGGAATTCAAACTCGGTGATGTGGTGACTACCATGATTAAATGTAGTAATGGAGAGACCGTTACTTTATTTCACGATACGAATCTTCCGAGGCCTTATTCATTGGGTTTCCGCGTACAAGGGACCAAAGGAATCTGGATGGATGTCAATCAATCCCTGCTCATTGAAGGTAAAACTAAAGCACACTCCTGGGAAAAAGCAGATGAGTTATTAAAAGAATATGATCATCCGCTATGGAAAAAGTATGAAAAGAATGCGGAGAATGCCGGGCACGGTGGCATGGATTGGTTTGTGGTTAATTCCTTCATTGAAGGTGCTAAGGCAAACAAACCTGCTGCCATTGATGTATATGATGCAGCTACGTGGCTAGCGATCACTGCATTATCGGAGCAAAGCATCATGTCCGGTAGTGCACCTGTTACTTTTCCTGATTTTACGAGAGGTAGATGGATGAGGAATAAAAATGAATTTGT
>JBDTUE010000447.1:0-2933 GCA_040007895.1 Saprospiraceae bacterium
TTTTTCCACTTTATCTTCAAGCATTAAATTGCGCTTCCTCAAATTAGTCGATTGGTATTGAATGAAAAGACTCACGGCCATCAAAACAAGAATACTAAAAAAAGTATACGCCCCCCAGGTCTTCCACCAGGGAGGACTTATAGTAATCCGTAAGCTTTTAATGGGACCAATAAATTCATTTGCCGCATTAGAAGACTGCAAATGCAGCGTATAATCACCCGGCGGAAGTTCTTCATACCGGATAGTATATCTGGCTGGGCCATATTGCCAAAGGCCAGTATTTAGTTTGTACCGGATATGGCTGGTACCTTTGGAATAATAATCTATGACACCCGTTTCAATGGTGATTTGATTTTGGTTATATTTTAAATGTAGTTCTCGAATATTGTTTACTCCTTCAATAAATGGGTAAGGGCGCTGGTTTATTTCAATAGCTTGAATGTAACTTGATGTGGGAGAATTAGAGTACTTGTCCGGGGTGACTCTAAGAAAGCCGGCATTAAAAGTTCCTGCAAAATATATATCTCCATTATTCATCAAATAAGATTTAATTCCATTCGAGAATCCTCCAAATGAGATAAATCCATCTTTTTCAGATAATTTCGAAATTACCCCTGTTTCAGTGTTCAATTGATATATTGATCGGTCTGTATTAAACCAGATATTATCTTTTAAATCCGGTTGAAGGTTGTATATACTGATATCCGGTAATCCATCATCTGGAGTAAAGGTTCGTAACAGCTTAAAATTAGAATTATATTGAAGTAGTCGTCTGCCAACCAATACCCAAAAACTACTGTCTTTTTTAGTATATGTAATTAATCGCCATTGCAAACTGTCGAATGGGGTTATGATTTGGGTCCATTGCTCATTGGTATATTTATAGGTCAAATTTCCCAGACTTCCGTTCCGCCCTACAAATAGGTATCCATTATCAAAAGCAAAGGTTTGCCAGACTCGATCTCCATTTTGAGGATACTTAAATAATTCATTTGCTATTTCAGTTTTTGTATTCAATTGAAAAATCCACTGTTTCTCTTTATTGGCAACATTCAGGATAAGATCATTTTTAAATCTGGCAACGGCGACCCTGTCCGATATTTTTACTTTTACTCCAGAGCGATCAAGAAATGTATACGGTTTACATATTTTAGAATCAATGTCCATCACATAAAATCCTTCTGGCCGACGATATATCCAAATTTTATTATTAATCGTATCAACCAGGTCACAAAAGATCGTCTTTCCCTCGTTATATGGGGTATTCGAAGACTTGATTCCCAAATCTGAAGGTGAATAGTTTATTACTTTATTAGTATACTGGTTGATACTGTATAATCCATTACTGGTTCCCAACCATAGTTCACTGTGTTTTGCTTTTTGAAAATTAACTACATTAATACTCGCATTTTCTTGCTTATCTAAAAAATCCGTTTTATAGTGTTTAACCGAAGGTGCGTAAGGGATAAGTTGGAATATCCCTTTGCGTTGCCAAAAACCAATCCAGATGATCCCATCCCTGTCACAATAAATATCAACATTTCTGTATGAGATTTCTTGTTGTAAGGTCGAATCATTTGGAAAGGGGAATTCCCAGTTTTGATTTGATGGATCATAAATGACTATACCCTTAGGCTGGGTTGCAAACCAAATTCGCCCCTGAAGATCTATACACATCCCACTGGCGTGTCCATAATCTTTTAATTTAAATAATTTATCAATTACATGGAGATAATGGAATTGCTTATCTTCCAAAGTAAACTGCATCAATCCCTCCCAGCTATTTATCCATAGACAATTTCTTAACCGGTCATATTTCATAGACTCCGCAAAATGATTATGGTTTGGGATATTCTTAAAACAAGGCCAACTATAATACTTTTTTTCTTTTGAATTCAATGAAACATGCAACAGACCTCCTCCGGGTGGTCCACCTCTACTTCCACAGCAGCCCCGTATCATCCAAATACTATTCGAAGCCTGATCATAATAACTATACGAAGCCGAGGTGCCCTCTCCCACTGAATCTTCTTCTGATAACGTAATAAGCTCTTTCCGTTTAAAATTGTGAACATTATAGGAAACTAATATTTTTCTATTTTCCAGGCCATAAATTTCATCCTCAGTAGCCCAGAAGATTTCGACAACATAATTGCCAAAAATGCTGAAACGTCCATTTTGAAATTGTAGCATATTGTTATTAAAACATAAAAATGTATCTGCTTTTATATCGTACCGGAATAATCCATTATAAGAGCCTATCCATATATTGTGCATACTGTCCTCCAGCATGCCTAAATCAGCTGTCTCCGCCTTATACGTTCCGGATTTTGTTGGGTCGTTATAATAATTTTTAAAAGTACTTCCATCAAATCTGCCTAATCCATTCTGGGTGCCGATCCATAAAAATCCATTTATATCTTTTAACATAAAGTATACTACTCCTGATACCAGTCCGTGTTCAAGTCCCCAATGCACAGCCCTGTACTTAGAAGAGTCGTTAATGGAAATATTCGGTTGAGCACTTCCATTAACCAGTATAAATAACAGGGTACCTAATAATAAATTTTCCCCGTTCCATTTCACAGACTTCATATTAGATTTCTCCCGTTTAAAGTAGAGTTCTAAGATATGAAAATGAATTAGTTGTAAATAATTTGAATTCACTCCATTTAGTTGATGCGTCATGAATGAATTTTAGCATGTACCAGTATTCTAAGTAATATGAGCCAAAGCACAAGCAATTGGTGATAATTGTAAGTAACTTACCAGATTGGTATTGCTTCAAAATGCGATCAAGGGATTAATCAAAAGATGGCTCCCTCATCGCATCAGATACTTCAACAAAATATCCTTTTTGTTCCGCGATACACCCAGTTGAGATCCATCATTCATAATCACATGACCTCCTTCTCCTTTTATATATTGATTGA
>JBDTUE010000448.1:0-2887 GCA_040007895.1 Saprospiraceae bacterium
GGCATAGGATTAGAAGAAGAAGCCATAGACGAGTAGAGCACACTTGCGCCGGGATTCAAGGTGTCGATATAACCTTTTCCTCTTTTATTCAATTGGATATACGCTACGGAAGGTTCAAGGTTGAGATTGCCAGCTAAAAATCCACTTGCATGACAACCCAATATTCCGCAGTGTTGATTAAATACGGGTAATATATTTTTACTAAAGGAAACGGTTTCAATCGAATCACAAGCGGAAGGCATACTTTCATACGTACAGGAAGACAATAACATCAAAATTGCTATTGAACTGTATATCTTCATTCGTAGATAAACATTGAAGGAATATTGTTAGCTATTTGAGTGCCTATTGCGGAGGCATTTAAAGCAGCATTGGATATATTGAGATTGTCCAGTTTATTCAACTGTACTCCGTTAAACAATCGATTGAAATCTATGATCACGTGACCAAATATCCCCAGGCCTTCTTCTACCGTAAAATTCTTATCCCCCATCGTTACTTGTTTATAATTTGCATTGGTACCAATCTTGAACGTGAAAGGTATTTGCGGTTTATCCAACGTGGATGAAGTATCTATTTTTCCCTGCACATTCATAAAAACATAACCGTCGGGCTGAGGTGTATTACCAAGCCACATGGATGGTTTATTCAGTAATGCTGAGTCTGATGGCGTAGTTGCATTCAACGCATTGGTGGCAGGATCCAATCCTACTTTAAATCGGAATGATTTATAATTCCCTACAGGTACATCACCTACTGTATAGGTATCTGTTTCAAATACTTTGAGTACTTTTTTACCTGAAATATTTACAGTCGTACCATCCAATTTTACCAATTGAACATCAGAGATATACAATTGAGCCATATTCAATGATATCTTTCTACCCTGTAGCGTTGCGTAATTGATATTATATAAATCCACTTCCGTATTGTCTATATACGTATGCATGTGGAGCATAAAAGTACCTTTGGGGACTACCGGCTCAGGTTCTGGGCCGGACGCTTTATTACAAGACACGGTGAGAAGTCCGGAGATCAAAACTGCTACTAACAGGCTTGCAAAATATTTATTTATTCTTTTCATATATTTTATTTTTTTTATAAAACTGAATTCAGTGAAAACGAAATGTATTTATTTATCTTCATCTGTATGCCATTGAGATCCTGATAAACCGGTAACGAAAATTCTAATCCCAATCGGTTAAAAAACAGGATATTTTTTTTGAAATTAACTACAGTGCCCAAACCGATGAGCATATTCTTGCCTCCATAATTAGATGCATTGGCAGATAACTCATTGTATGCATACAGGGTGGGATCCGCTCCATGTATTTTGTCTTTAATATTTCCTTCTAAACGGATGGAACTACTAATTTGATTTAACCATTGATAGGCTACCCAGGTATTGACTGATGCTTCGTTACCTATGTGGTAACCAACAGCATTGTTGCCTAAACTGAACCGACTGGATACCTGAGCTCCCAGATTCAACTTATTATTCTGATATACATACCCAAGACCCTGCAGCCAGCGGAAAGTACCTGAACCCAATTGCATCATGTAAGGATAATTTTTATTGGGATACATAAATTCATCGCTATTACCTTTTACATGAATACTACCTGTAGGGATACTTAACCCTGTACCAATGAATAGTTGAGAATGAAGATGATTAGCCAGGCTATACCATCCGGATAAATCAATATCTCCCAAACCCGATGTATTCATATGATGTACTCTGCTGGTGGTCGTCGTAGTGCTGCCGGGATGATGATGCCCATCTGATGTAAATAAAGACATATCCATTGAGCTATTATTGTAATTGACCATACCCATTATTGTAAACCGATCAG
Source organism: Saprospiraceae bacterium (assembly GCA_040007895.1). Taxonomy (GTDB): domain Bacteria; phylum Bacteroidota; class Bacteroidia; order Chitinophagales; family Saprospiraceae; genus JADJLQ01. The sequence continues at coordinate 1,854 of JBDTUE010000448.1, forward strand.
ATATTCCATACATACCCATCAGCATATGCATATCCATTTTCATCATGTCGGGCGACATGATGTAATCATTATATACTTCCTCACTTCCAACTGAAGTAATACCCGATGCAATACCTTTCATATCCATCTGCATGAATCTGTAGGATACCATCAATTCATGTCTGTGATGCATATGGCTGATCATCACACTGGCCGGAGTAGCATCATTATTGCAATCCATCTCACAGGCCACACTGTGATGACGTACCTCTGATTGTGAGAAAGCAGAAGCTGCCATCAGAGTCAAAAGGAAAGTAAATAACAATGCGTTCATTTGAATTTTTATTTTCATACCGCTTGGTGATTTAAGTGTGGAAGTTGCATTTGTTTATTCTTCTAATAATGGACTTTACCAGAGAGTTGAAGATGGATTTTTGACTTTATTAAAGCACAAACGAATCCTATTAAATGGATTATTGAATTAAAAGATTGAAAAAAATATGATCATTTTTTCAACGGCATCTCAAATGGAGAAGAGATGCACTATCGGCTATAAAAACCGATAATTATACCAATGGAGGATGAAAAAAAGAACTATTGTATTGAGAACACGTGTAAGTCTCCATGGATGGATTCAATTTTGGTATTTCAGCAGTGACCTTAAATGTCGTTAACAGATCACAACAATAAAGGGTCACTTTTCGGTCAAATAAATTTTGTAACGCTTGTCTTTCAGAATCATTGTTCTTTTCATACTCGTGTTTTAGTTTTTGCATGAGTACACACTTCCCGTGACAAGCTAACTCGGGTTTGTTTTTATTGATACATAAGACCTTCTCATAGAACGTCCGATTGGATTGAAATTCAAAAATGGTAATGATTACCTCAAATGACTGTGTCAATATAGCAGTCAATAAAAAATAAATGAATATGTTTTTTAACAAAATCAAAATCCTGGTATCAATTTTACAAAAATAAGTAAATTTCACTAATTCCATAAACACCCTAAAATAATGGTGATTGGAAAAGCTCAAAAACGGAGTTAACAGCAGGGT
>JBDTUE010000449.1:0-2847 GCA_040007895.1 Saprospiraceae bacterium
ATTACCTATATAGACCGCAGGAAGTTTATTAAATCAACTTCATTTGGCGCTTTAAGCCTGGGCCTTCCTTCTTTTATCAAAAAATCTGCTCCCAGCGACACAGTGCGCGTAGCACATATTGGATTAGGAGGAATGGGTAATAATCATATGAAATGGTTTCAGGCATTGCCAGGAGTTGAAATCGTGGGTTTGTGTGATGTAGATGAGGTACATCTTTCTGATACTCAAAAAGCCCTTCTGGCACTCCAGCCAGATAATAAGGCGATATTGTATAATGACTTTAGAAGGATTTTAGATCGCAAGGATGTGGATGTGATCACTTGTGCTACTCCGGATTTCTGGCATGCGCAGATAGCTATCCTTGCATTCCAGGCCGGTAAAGATGTATATGGTGAAAAGCCGCTTTCGTTTAATATCCGCGAAGGACAGAAAATGCTGAAAGCATTAAATAGATATGACCGCATCTTTCAATTAGGTACACAAATCCATGCCGGAGAAAATTATCATCGTGTAGCTGAGATCATTCAATCCGGAATTTTGGGTAAAATCTCAAAAGTACATATCTGGAAAACAGGTGAGCCACCCATATTCGATCCGGCTCCCAATCAACAAGTGCCGGCTCATTTTAATTATGATTATTGGTTGGGCCCATCGCCCTTTGAGCCTTACGCACTGGAACATACTCATTTAAATTACCGGTATTTCATGAATTATTCGGGAGGCATATACCAGGACTTCTGGTGTCACATCGCAGATATAGTATGGTGGTCAGTTAAACCAAAAGGATTAAAAACCATACAGGCCAGAGGTGAAAGATCTACCGGTGCAGGAGATACACCTAAATCATTAGAAGTAGATTTTGAATTTGAAGATCTGGAGTTACACTGGAGTTCAACGCCCCCCGATGTACATGGTGCCAAAGACATGCATATCGGCGCATATTTCATAGGAGAAAAGGGAAATTTATTATGTAATTATAACACCAAAGAAATTGAGATCAATGGTCAATTTATGCATGATCTGACGGAAGTACCTTCTACTATAATCAGATCACCGGGTCATCAACAAAATTTTATTGATTCAGTGAAATCCCGCAAACAACCTCAATCCAACCTGGCTTATGTAAGAGAGATGACTCTACCGATGCATCTTGGTTTAATTTCCTGGCGATTAAAAAGAAAACTTAATTGGAATTCTGATAAAGAAAAAGTAATAGGCGATAAAGAAGCTAATTCATTTTTAAAAAGAAAATATCGCAAAGAATACGATTGGATATGATCTAAAGCCCAATTTAGTAAGTAATAAAATTTGTTATTCTAAATCATGTTATCCGTATCGAATTATGTAAGAAAAGCAATTCGCATAATGCTATTGCTCTTTTTTATAAGTGATCATTTTGTCATAGGACAAACTCAATCGCAGGCCAGGATAAAAGCAGACATCTGTATATATGGTGCAACTTCATCTGGAATCATAGCAGCCGTTACTGCGCACCGGTTAGGTAAATCTGTAATTCTTATAGAACCATCTTCTCACCTGGGAGGAATGAGTACTGGTGGTTTAGGTCAAACCGACATAGGAAACAAAATTGCCATCACCGGAATAGCCAGGGATTTTTATAAGCGTATAGGTAAACATTATGGAAAACCGGAACAATGGACATTCGAACCTCACGTAGCTACTGAAGTATTTATTCAGTATCTGAAAGAAGAAAAGATTAATCCAATGATGAATTATGAACTTCATCATCTGGATAAAGTCGATGATCATATTCAATCCATTACCATCGTATCATCTTCCATTGAAAAGAAACGGGACGTAAAAAACATTGACGCTACAGTATTTATTGATTGTACCTATGAAGGAGACCTGATGGCTGCCGCAGGTGTATCCTATACAGTCGGTCGGGAATCCAACGCTCAGTACACGGAGACTTACAATGGCATTCAACTCCGGGACAAACATCAGTTTATTGATGGCGTCGATCCTTATAAAATAAAAGGCGACCCTTCAAGCGGATTGATTTGGGGAATAAATAATGATGTCCTTTTGACACAAGGAAGTGGTGATAGTCGCATACAAGCTTATAATTTCAGATTGTGTCTTACGGATAATCCATCTAACCGTCTGTCAATACTTAAACCAAAGGATTACGATCCTGCCATGTTTGAATTATTGCTAAGACAAATCCAATCAAGGACTATAGATTCATTGAACTGGCAACTCATGCACATTGCTCCTATGCCAAATCACAAAACAGATATTAATAATTGTGGTGGGTTTTCATCTGATATGATAGGAATGAACTACGATTATCCCGAAGCATCCATATCGAAAAGAAAAGAAATCATTCAGACTCATAAAAATTATACTCTTTCCTGGTTATATTTCCTGGGACACGATCAAAGTGTACCGGAGAAACTCAGAAAAGAAATGCTCCAATGGGGGCTGCCAAAAGATGAATATAAAAACACCGGCCATTTTACTCCTCAACTTTATATCCGTGAAGCACGACGAATGATAGGTGAATACGTAATGACACAGCACAATTGTGTAGGAGCGGAAGTAGTACCAGACGGTATTGGCATGGCAGCTTATACCATGGACTCACACAATTGTCAGCGAACAGTAGTAAATGGAATGGTCAAAAATGAAGGCGATGTTCAGGTTGGAGGCTTCGGACCTTATCCGATATCGTATAGATCCCTGACTCCTAAAATCGATCAATGTACTAATCTCCTGGTACCAGTCTGTCTTTCTTCCACACATATAGCCTATGGTTCAATCCGTATGGAGCCGGTTTTTATGATTCTCGGCCAATCAGCGGCTACCGCAGCTGCTTTAGCT
>JBDTUE010000450.1:0-2841 GCA_040007895.1 Saprospiraceae bacterium
AGACCCAAATCGTAGCGATGCCTGCATGGATATGAATGAAATTGTGCTTTATGTTCTCAAAAGTAGGGAACTGGACTATATAGGTTTTATAGAACCCCGCAAACACCAAAGGGATTAATAGAAGAAAAAAATAGCCAAGGTAGCGGTATGATTTTTCCATTTTAATATTAATGCTTAATTGGTTTTCGTGTCGGTGATTTGCTTAAGAAGTAGGCACTCAGTATTGTTTAATCTTATTTTTTCATGAAAATATTGTTCGTTTTTATTTTACGAAGAGTAATTGGATTCAAACCTAAATCCTCTTCTAAAACTTTTAAATAGCGTTCACCAGTCTGAAATGGATAATCTGATCCAAATAAAAAATGTTCACTTCCAATCTTAATAATCATATCCTTTAATGCAGCCGGTTCAAGCTTTTCAGGGTAATCTGTTTTTAGAATTGCCCCGGACAATTCAAAATATATTTTCTTATTTCGATTGTATTTATTTGTTTTAAAAAAGTGATCAAACTCCTTTAAAACTTCTATGTTGAACGATGTCAATCCTCCTGGTCCGCCACTATGTGCGAATATAATAGTTTGCTCATCTGCATTATTAAGGAAATTTTTAATAAAATCTTGTGCGATATGCTGACCTTCATATAGATCAGTACCATTCAAATGTATTAATACAGGTCGGTCTTTATTGGATAAGTATTTTAATATTTCGCTGATCTTACTATGGGTTAATGAGTCATTAATATTGATCTTATTGCATTGAAAATGAAGCTTTATTCCATCCATTTCCAGGTCTTCTATACACCTTTTTGTTTCGCTTAATGCAAAATCCCAATTTGGATTGATTCCACAAAATCCATATAAATTTTTTCGGTCAGTATTTACAAGATCCTTTAATAAGTCATTTTCGTACTGAACAAGACTTATTAGTGCAACAGAATCTTTTAATTGGTAATCTTCCTTGAAAGCATAAGGACCAGAAATCAAAACTAATTTGTCACCATTGTGTGCTTTTATCTTTTTGATTTCAGAGCATTCTCCATGTTGACAAGTGACTTCATAAACATCATCGGTCAGTTTTTGTCCTTGATTTTCAATATTAGTTATTAGAGCATTACTAAAGACATGAACATGGTAATTGATCACTTCACTCGCTTGTCCATAGCAAAATCGGGTGCAAATAAATGTTAATCCAATTAATATGATATTCTTAAGTGACATTAGGAAAGGCAAATCTAAATATACAGTATAACTTCTTATTTTCGATATGTAAACTATTACCGGCCGCTCTATAGTCTAAAGAAAACAATTGATTAAAATTTTGGCTGACGCGGTGAAGTCAAGAGCTCCCCTCGAAGCTTCCAATCAAACTTGACTTCAGCTGGCGAACGAATGCATTGTCAATCAGGACTGGTACTGTATCACTTATATTGAAATCACATGCTAATAGTGTATCATCGATAAACCCCCGCTCAATCAATTCTTTTCCGGAGCTACATTTTTGAAGTTCTTGCCTTAAATTATTTTTTAAAGATAAAAAAACGGATAAAGCTGATTTGCATTCAGGTGACATGGTTCCATGTAGGAATGATAAAATTGCCCCTGCTCCTAATAAGTCTTCAAAAGCAGGTCTTAGAGATTTGTCTTCCCATTGTTCTCCTGCAGGGATGATTGAGATTCGATTTCCAATTTTCATTGCGTACTCTGCGACGGCTTTTGCATTTCGTAAACATCCGCAAAGGGTAGTGATATTCCCGGTTGTAAGTGATAATGTGGCGCCATTTGGTGAGGGCAAAACTAACTTCGTATCTTTTTTTATATCACGCAAAGAGGTAGGAGAGAGGGAAAATCCGTTTGATGAACTCCTTTTAAAATTGGCAAGTTCAGCATGTAAGGAATCGGCATAAGCTGAAGCGGTTTCGTCTTTCCAACGGTAGGGATAGATCTTGGCATAGTTAGAGGTTGCAATATCTACACAAGTGGAAAATGATAAAACATCTACGATAATGATGACATCAGATATGGGAGCTAACAATTCAACCCCTTTAATTCCCCATTCAAGTCTTAAATCAAATTCTGCCTGATCAAATGTCATATGCTGTCCATCCTTTGGTCATTGGAAGATTTATCCTGATATCATCCATTGCCAATTTATTTTTTATCACTCACTTTTGAGGCAAGCATAAAGCCCCAAACGGCAAAAGCCAAAGTACATACCCCGGGAACAAGGAATAACATATTCCAATAAGGAGTCGTAAAAATTGAAATAACAATCACAATGGTTACCAGCGATGCCACTATAGCTCCCGCTCTTATTATATTGCGGCTTACCGTTTCACGGGAAAGTGCAAATAGCAATACGCTGACGGACACTATGTCAAAACCTTCATGCAACCAGATATGGTTAGAATAGGTGGTTACAGAATTGATACCGGCTTCCGTTTGAAACAGATTCATAAGTGGCGGATAGAAAAGATTGATCATGCCAAAGACAAACCAGAATGCGGCCATCGCCAGAAAATACATTTTAGTTGAATTCATTTTATTGATTTTAAGAGTAATGTATAAAATTTATTTTAATCAACACACCTATTATCTGACTGTATTTCCGGCAGGGACATGCTCCAGGGTTACCTATTTGATTTTTTTGCTCTTCATCTACAATATAAATTCCTCGAGTCCCTCTGCTATGGAGAGGCGATCAGATCTTTGCTGAATGGCTTTTTTTTATTAATGTATGACAAGGATTTGTATTGAACATTACGCTTGTAGTTCCAGTTGAATTCTCTAATGGTAACCCAATGCAAAAGTGTCAGAATAAAAAGTCACTTGGCCGGTTGTGATG
>JBDTUE010000451.1:0-2804 GCA_040007895.1 Saprospiraceae bacterium
CGTCCCTGGTTGAAGAATCCGAAACCCGAACCACCGCCTGAAGTCCCTGACAAATAAGGTACTAATGCTTTCATACCCATACGGGCGAAAATTACAGTTGAGAAATCAAACCCTTTGAAGCTAATTCTATTTGTAAATCCTCCTTCCCACTTAGGTTGGAAACTGCCCAGGACTTGCCTGTCTGCTGCATCTATTTTGCCATTGCCATCAACATCCTGTACCCGTATTTGACCAGGCAATTGTACAGGTGAAGTCTGCTTTGCCAAAGTACCATCACTTGCATCAGCCAATTGCCAGTTTCCTAATTTTTTGTAATCGTAGATTACAGTGAGTGGCTGACCCACAAACCAGCCATTTCCTTTATTATCTAATTCAGTAGGGTTAGTAAGTTGAGTAATTTTCTCCCGATTGAAAAAGTAAACCAGATCTGTACTCCAGTTGAATCCTTTTGGATTGCTAAAAATGTCAAATGTCAAAGAAGTTTCAAATCCTTTACTTTCCGTCCTTCCAAGATTTTTTAGCGTTGAGCCGGCACCATTACTTGGCGGTAGATTTACAGAAAGTAATATATCCTTTGTGTTTTGATGATAAATATCAAAATTACCGGAAATGCGATTTTTGAATAACCCAATTTCTAATCCTATATCTACTTGTGATGTAGATTGCCACCCGAGATTACCGGCAGGTAAGTCAGTCACTGTATAAGCCAATACCTGCCCGGCAGTAGTGGTACCAAAATTATAATAACCTGCAGATAAAGCACCTAAAGTTGAGTATGCTCCAACATTTCTATTTCCTGATATTCCCCATCCGCCTCTTAACTTAAGATTAGTAAGAAATGATGCACTTTTCATAAAAGGTTCATTGCTTATATTCCAACCCAGACCAATGGCAGGATAGTTGAAATATTGATTGCCTGGTGAAAGCGTTGAAGAACCATCTCTTCGGAAAGTAGCTGTAAGCAAATACCTGCCATCATAAGAATAGTTTGCCCGAGCCATATAGGATAATAAACCTGTTTCTGAAAAGAAATTTCCATTGGTTGCATTTGCAGTAGGTGCTCCGGATGCTAAAGCAAAGTTTGCGGTTTGTATATAATCTGCCGGTACGCCTTTTACGTTAAAGTTAGATCCTATGCTATGGTTTTTAGTTACTTCAAACAAAGCGGTCAAACCTAATTTGTGTTTTACCGCAAATACTTTATCATAATATAATAAATGTTGAAGATTTACATCCCAAAACTCTGAATTGCTCAGATCTGCATTCGATGAACTCTGCACGGTAGCATTATTTACATACGTATTTGGAGGACCATAGCCATTAAAAGCAGTTTGACTAAAATTTAATCCTGCATTGAATCTATATTTTAATCCATTCAGGATATAAACTTCTCCATACAAGCTGTTAAACGTCCGGATGCTTCTGGAATTAGATAGGATATCATCTGCTCTGGTAATCAATGTGAGCGGAGAGATTTGAGCAGCATCGATGGTACCAAGCTTTGGAAATAAATTAACAGTGCCATCGTCATTATATGGTTTTGACAAAGGTGACAGGCCCGTCAAAAAACCAGGTACACCACCGCCACCTGGATTATTAGTATGGCTGAGTGTATTAATGGTATTCAGACCAATTTTGATGCTTTTACCCAACTTTTGATCCAGCGTAGCCCTTATACTCATTCTATCAAAATTTTGATTGGTAATTATGCCGCTTTCGTTGAAGTATCCGAGGCCGAGTGAATATTGTGTATTTTCTACACCACCCTGTAGTCCCAATTGATGACTGGTATTATAACCTTGTTGATAAAGTAAATCTTGCCAATCCGTATTTACGCCGGCAGCAAGATTTGCAGTTTCCAGAGCTGTCAAGGGATAAGGCGTGGTGCCTGGTGAAACACTATTGTATTTTGTTGCTGCATCTTTAAATGCCGCATATTCCTGGCCATTCATAAGGTTGTATTTCCCTAATACATTTGTCACACCGTGGTAACCATCGTAGGTAAGGACCGGTTTGCCTACTTTTCCTCTTTTGGTAGTAATCAAGATGACACCACCTGAACCTCGTGATCCATATATGGCAGTGGCAGAGGCATCTTTTAAGATTTCCATACTGGCTATATCATCAGGATTAATATCATTTAATCCCCCAAAAGGAATACCGTCTACTACTACAAGCGGACCATCAAGTCCATCACCATTACCCGTAGTCAATGTTCTGTTACCTCTGATACGTATAGAACCCTGGGAACCAGGTGTGGATCCATTACTTACAATAGAAACACCAGCAGCTCTGCCTTTTAGCTGATTGAGCAAATTCGGGGCTGGCACTTCCTTGAGTGTGGATTCGCTAACCGAGGTGACGGATCCGGTTACATCTCTTTTCTTTTGAGCTCCATAGCCCACGATCACTATTTCATCAATTACGGAAGTTTGGTTCATAATAATATCCAATGCAGACAGACCATTGACAGCGACTTCTATGTTGGCAAAACCTGTATATGAAACAGATAGTACTCCATTAGATGGGGCCATTAATGAGTAGTAACCGTTTACATCAGTTATTGTGCCTATAGTCGTACCTTTTAATAATACAGAAGCCCCTATTAGTCCCTCTCCGTTTTGGTCTCGGATCGTTCCTGATACTTTAATGTCTTGTGCCACTGCCGTGATGGCATATGCAAAGAACAGCAATAAAATTAGACCACGATAAACCATAAAAGTCCATCGCGGTTTTCGAGCGAATTCGTAAAGTTTCTTTTTCATTCCATTAAATTTTTAATCTTATGTAAGGATTTACAATGG
>JBDTUE010000452.1:0-2802 GCA_040007895.1 Saprospiraceae bacterium
GCTCGACCAGTATTTTGGCACAGTCCTGTCCTAGATCCAGAATATCTGGTAACTTAAATTATGGTTCAAAGTTTATAATGACATTTTACTCACGTTAAACAGCGAAGAACCAAATTATTTTATTCATTAAATGTTTTACTTTTTTTACCAACCGATGTTTTATTCCTATGGCTTCGTGCTTAATAAGATTAATAGGTGACAATTGTTTATTTATTAATGCCTTATAAAAAGCATGAACTTCTGAATATGGAAATTTAGGGATATCATGATATTTTATTCCTGCCCAATGAATAACATAACTCGTATCGCCGCCTTTGATCTTAATGTTATGATTTACTCTTTCATTTTCATTGCCATGACCTGGCCATAACATCATTTCTATTCTTGATAAAGATATTTTATTATCAGCCTGGAGCATTTGCAAAATATAATTAAGTATCCCCTGATCTGCCTGTTTAAAAATATCCGGGTATTTAAGGACCGGCTTTTCATTCCATACTACTAATTCATCCAGGACTGATGGATCAATTAATCCCGATGTACCTACCCATTGACCCGTATTAAAAGTATAGCCGGGATAATTAAATTCCCGATTCCACTCCTTTAACTTAGCAGGATCATAATATAAACGTACTACATCATCCAGGGATTGAACTTCTTTATCAACTATAAAGTCAGCATCTATCAAATTTAATTTATCCAGGATAGGACCTGTGATTACGGTGTCTCCATCCAGCACTAAAAACTTTTCCTTTTTCTTTTGCAGTAAGGGTTCAAATTTACCAAGACCCCAACCATAATTTTTGGGTGGGAAATCAGCTAATTGAATATTCCATTTTTGTAGCATTTTTAATGTATCAGGGCTCCCATTAGAGTAGTCAAATATCAAAAAGACCGGAAAATCCGGATACCAATAACGGATACTACTAATACAACTAGGAAGATATTGATCATATCGATGCGTATTTATATAGATTCGATCTATCTGCATCAAACCAATGGTGTTTCATACAATTCAATTAAAGACCGGGTAGACGTGGACAAATTAAACCTTGACATCTTCATTTGTTGAAGTGCTTCTGCTGGGCTGATTCCCGAAGGTTTTTTTAGTTTATTAATGATTACACTTGCCCATTCCTCAGCACTACTTAAAGGAAGAATTCCCACTAATTCTTTAATCACTATAGCATCTTCAACTATACCCTTAGTGACCAGGATCGGTATCCCCGATGCCTGGGCTTCAACGACGACCAAACCCAAGCCTTCTTTGGGCTCCTCCAGTCTCGGAAATATAAATATATCGGCAGCATGCAACAGATCTACAATATCCTCCCGCCATCCTAACATTCTTATCTGATCTTCGATTTTATACCCTTCAGCTTTTCTCTTCACTCCTTCAAACAACTCCCCCTGACCTACAAATAATGCAATGTAATTCGTGTCTTGTTTCAACAATTCATTTAATACATCAATAACAAAAATTGGATTTTTTAAAGGATCCATCCGTCCTATAAATAAAAGAAGTTTTGCGGAAGTGGGTATATTTAAAGATGATCGTATATCACTGGATGAATGTGGTTTTTCAAACCTGGAGAAATCAATGCCATAATACAACACCTGACTTTTTTTCTTTAGTCGTTGAGAATCTTTAATAAACATGGCAAGCGTATGATTGGATATACTTACGATTTTATCAGAAAGAAGGTCGCCTATCCATTTAAATGGCTGAAGCAATAAATTCTTAATCCATTTCCTGCCGACCGGTAAAGCTTCATCTGTATTATGAACATGTAATATTCTTTGTTTAAAGGAAATACCGATGGTTGACAATAAATAGAATCCGCTTAAAAAATCATGGTGACTATGAATGATATCATAATGGCCTATTCTTAAAGTGTGTCGCAAAGCTCTTAAAAAATTAAACTTATCGCTAATCGTACAAGGAGAATATAGGATGTTACCTCCTGCAGCTCTTACCTTATCATCTAATTTTCCCGGTCTACCAAGTATACAGTAGAAAGTCCATGACCAATCCGGCCTATATTCTCTGCTTTTAATAAATACATTTACCAGCCAATTCTCAACTGCTCCTTTGTCCAGGTTTTCAACAATTTGAATAATTCTCAAAATTCTCTTAAAAAATAATAATTATTTTATTGTATTGGCAGACCATTTTTTGTTTGCACGGTATATGGAATTTCTTTTAACAAATATATAATCCGCCTGAACCAACGCATCATCTAATGGCCTTCTGTGAATTTCGCAAATATCATACATTACAAAGTCCAGGCCGCTTAAATAGGCTATTACTTCATGTGCTAATTTTACATCAAAATAGATGTCCAGGTAATTCAATTCCAAAAGTATTACTTCGACAGAATTTAAATAATTTCCCATGCCCTTTAAAATAGGATATTCAAATCCCTGGGTATCAATTTTCAGCAAATCAGGAAGTATGGAGTTTTTCAAAATGAGAGACTCCAGGGTAAACATTTTTTTATTGAGTATTTTTTTCCGGGTATCGGTCTCCTCACTGAATAATACGGAAGAAGCAGTCTCATCAGAAAAATATTTTACTTCCTCTTTATTTTCATCTCCAACAATTCCTTCCTGGATGACTACATTTTTATTTTTGAATTTCTCTTTTAATAATTTAACTTTCTCCTCTAACACTTCAAAACAATAGATGTTTGAATGCGGCCAAATATCCAAACAAGTGTCCGCAAATTCTCCTTCGTATGCTCCTACATCGAAGACTGTTTTGGGATTAAACCCCAGCTGCTTCAGCCTGTTCAATGATTT
>JBDTUE010000453.1:0-2791 GCA_040007895.1 Saprospiraceae bacterium
TCGTTCATGCATATCGTGTAATAGTTCTACTTCTTCTCCAAACTTGGTCCTGATATGCTCAAACATTTTAGGTACATGTCTTGCATATACGGCAGGATCAAAAATAATTTTAGGATCGGTAGGTCCTGCTTGTTCCGGAGGAAGTCCTACAGAACTGGCAGGTGTACCTGTTACTCCTCTTGCCCCATAGTTGGCATTCCCTTTCTGACCCATTTGAATACGCACATGTCGATATCCTGCTTCAATGGCAGATTGCACTTTTTCATCCAGTTCTGAAAACTCAAGCCCGGAAGCATGATAATACAGATCTGCACCCATCCGGACTTTTCCACCCAATAATTGATATACAGGCATATTAGCCCGTTTACCTTTTATATCCCATAGTGCCATATCGACACCGGACATTGCATTAAATAAAACGGGACCATTCCGCCAATAAGAACTCACATACGATGATTGCCAGATGTCTTCGATCTCGTCAACATTTCGCCCCATTAAAAAAGGTTTCAGATATTTTTCAAGAGCCGTTGCTACTACATACGCCCGCTGGGTAAACGTTGCACATCCAATGCCATATAATCCGGGTTCCGAGGTCATTACTTTCACTACCACCAGTTTGATTCCATTGGGAGCAGTAAGAATAGTTTTGATGTCTGTGATTTTTACTTCACCCAATCCTACCATTTTTGGAGCAGATGATTTAGCGAGGATATTTTGAAAGGGTAGTGCAGTCGCTGCGGAGGCAGCCAGTAGGTTTTTAAACAGATTGCGCCGTTTCATACGTATAGAGTTTTAATAAAATGAATAAAGGAACAATTTAAGAAAAAGATTCTTCGTGCTGAAGGATATAATACAGATTACAAACACCTAACTCAGCTTGTCAATTCATAAAATGGAAACGGAACGAAGATTATTTTTTTATGACCACAGCTTTGAAAACCCCTTCAGGTACATCCACATGTAAAACCGTTGGCTTTTCTCCCTCCATTTCAAACATAAAATGAAACCCTTTTGCGTCCTTAACATCAAACTCATGTAGTTTGACAGGAACTAAAACACCTTCAGGACGTCCGGCAGAGAATATTTTCAATTCCCCATTACTCATAAAAGTTTTAATGATTACACCTTCACCCGGGATTTCAAATTCAGCAACATATTTGGATAATTCATCTAAAGTCAATGAGTAAACTTGCGACGTCGATCCCTTCATCAAATCTTCCAGTTTTTTTCTCGAGTCCGGATTTTCTTTTAAGGCCAATGCTTTTTTTAATTGCTCAATAGCTTGAGAGGGATCATTTTTTGCAATAAAATAATCTCCATATGAATCAAATACATTAAAACTATTCGGGTAATTTTCCACGTTGAGTTTAAAAAATTCCCTGGCCAGGTCATACCGTTTATTGTTTAATGCATTATATCCCTGGTTGTTTATTAAACTTTCATCCGGGCTTACTTTATAACCAAATTGTTTAGAAACATTTTCATAATGTTTTCTAAGTTTATGTACCATCGCAATAGTAGTATCGCTAAAATCTTTATTCGTCAATTTAAGCCGGTAAAAATCGAATATAAACCGGATGGCATCGTATTCAGTGATTAGCGGGACCGAACCATGATCGTCCATTCCATAATATTTACCCTGGTATTTTAAACCGTTTTGTTTATTGGCTTCCAGATAGCCCTGTAATGCGAGGATGGAGCGGATATGCCTTGATGAGGAATTTGTATCCTTTCTTACTTTTATAATATCCATACCCGGATCCATCGTATTGGCAATACCTAAATACAATGCATGACCTTCAAATTTTTTTTCTGCAAGTATTTTCTGTGATTCTTTCAGGAGTCTTTGACGATCCCACCACATACTTGGATCTATCGATATATAAGAATTAAATAAATCGGTATGATGAATGATCGTTTGCATCACCATCAATCCACCCAAGGAGTGACCAATCAACATCCGGTATGGCTGAGTAGGGTAATGGCCATCAACAAAAGGAATCAATTCTTTCTCCAGGAATGAAATAAACTTTTCACCTCCTCCGGAATTTATAGAGAATGCAGTATCTACATATGGTGGATCACTCAGTACATGCGTTGGAGTCAAATCCCGGGTACGATCCGTATTAGGTATACCGACTACAATCATTTGAGGACATATCGTATTGCCATTGACGGTGCTCAATTGTTGAATCATACCAACTACCGAAGAAAAATGGGCATCTCCATCTAATAGATAAACTACCGGATACCGTTGTTTCGAATAAAGGCTTGCCGGTCCGTCATTGGGTGTATAAATCCAGATTTTCCTTTTTTCATTTAAGATCGTAGATTCGATGCTATCAATCTTACCGATTGAGATTGTATTATCAGTTTGAGCATTAAGAATAGAAGAGCTTATGAAAAGCAAGAGAAAAAGAAATTTCATAAAATTGAAAATTTAGTGAATAGAAAATAATAACTATCAGACTTTTACCCAAGCCTGCTTCCGATTGCTTTCCAGAATTCTTTCACAAATAAGTAATTCCCTGTATCCATCCGCAAAACTAGGATAAGAAGGATGATCTGGTTGTTTATTTTGAGCAATAGCCTCATACACTTCTTTAAATAATTGTTTGGAAGTATCGGGAAAACCTTCGTTGTGACCTCCGGGAAATGACATGATAGCACGGGCTTCCGGACTAGCCAAAGATGGATCGCGCATAAATGATTCATTGCTTTTATTCCTGTTGCCAATCCACATTTCATTGGGAGCTTCAGAATTCCATGCAAACGTTTTATGTGATCCGGC
>JBDTUE010000454.1:0-2752 GCA_040007895.1 Saprospiraceae bacterium
AGTCCCATCGGATTGCCAATGGCAATAGCTATCTGACCTGGTTCCAGTAAATCGGAATTTGCAAACTGTAATGGTTTCAAATCGCCATCATAGACCTTTAGTATAGCTATATCCGTAGAAGGATCAGTGCCAATTAAAGTAGCCGGCAATTCCACTCCATCTGCAAAACCTACGACAATAGATAAGGAGTCTTCGATTACATGATTATTCGTTACAATTAATCCGTCAGAAGAGATAACAAATCCGGATCCGAAACCTGGTTGTTCTACGATCTCCCTTGTCCTCCTGTTTTGGACTTTTTTAACTACTTTGATATGAACTACAGCCTGGGCAGTTTGTTTTACCACGCCGGTTACTGTACTAGAATAAGCATCTAATAAAGGCAGATCTGAACTAGAAACAAATTCAAGATGGTTTTGAATGCTTGTCATAATTATGGATCATCAACAACCAGACCAACTGAATTGTTCGGTTATTTTGGCAGTGATTAAAGCACCGGTTCAAAAACAATGTTTTGACAACATTATGATTGACTTCAGAAACAAACCCAAATTAATGCCTTAGCTTTGACCATTACCATTCCAGCCAATACCACTTATACTTACACGATTACAGTATTTTGATGATGCCAAACATGTCTTTATTATCACCAGATATTTTCATGGAATTGAATTCATCGAATAATTATTTTTTACAGCCATTACCATGAATAAATTATTACCTGTACTATTTTTTTTAATTAGTTGTAGCGCATCCCGGCAAATAGACTCGGCGATTGAACCGCAATCTCCTTTTTTAGTTACTCCATATTTGCAACTAGGGTCCAATCCTTCTCCTGATTCCATGATAGTATTGTGGCATGCACTGGCATCAACGGATACTGATACCTCCTGGACTTTAAACTACAAATCAATACATGATACTATTTGGATCCAAGCAGCATCGCCCACAAAAACTACATTGGCCATTAAAGGCGAGGAAATTTTTAATGTATATAGAGCAACCTTAACCAATCTTGAGCCAGGCAGTACTTTTTCTTATACGGTAGCTAAAAATGGTTTGTTGGTTTTTGCAGCCGAAGGCAAAGCAATAAAATCAGCATCTCAGCCATATCGATTTGTAGTCTCCGGTGATATGGGAGCGGGTAGCAAAGCAGCAAAACAAATAGCGACAGGTATCTATAAATCAAATCCGGATTTTGTAGCCATTGCTGGAGATATTGTGTATGATAACGGATTGATCTCGGAGTATAAGACCAGGTTTTGGCCAATGTATAATTCGGAAAAAGTAAGTATGTATGGACTCCCTTTAATGCAATCTATTCCTTTTTTCGCTGCACTGGGCAATCATGATACCTATACTCATAATCTGAACCTGCAGCCGGGTGCTTTAGCTTACTTTCATTTTTGGGATCAACCTTTGAATGGTCCTGAAGGCATTGAAGGAGGCCCCATCGTGTCTGAATTAATAGCGAATCCTAAAAACCGTGAAGCATTTTTAGAAGGAGCGGGTCACCGCTATCCCCGCATGTCCAATTATTCATTTAATTATGGTAATGCTCATTGGACCGTGCTCGATGCCAATATTTATGTTGATTGGACGGACGATGAATTAAGAGATTGGCTAAGAAAAGATCTCGCTGCGGCACAGAATGCTACCTGGAGATTTGTTTTATACCATCATCCCGCAATCAGTTCTTCTCATACCCACTATGAAGATCAGCAAATGAGAGTAGTGTCCAATTTATTTGATAGTGGCAACGTGGATATTGTTTTCAATGGTCATGTACATAATTACCAGCGGTCCTTTCCGATGATTGTCAATACGGATGCATCAAAAATTAAAAAAGGGAGAGTACCCAATGTGAGCTGGACGCTTGACAAAGAATTTAATGGTACGACAGATACAAGCCCCGATGGAGTCATTTATATTGTTACCGGAGCGGGAGGACAAGTTCTATATGATCCCGAACAACAAAATGATCCAAGCAGTTGGCAAAAATTTACGGATAAATTCATCTCATTGATACACTCATTTTCTTTATTGGATATAAATGGAAATAATTTAAAGTTTAGCCAGATTGGTACGGATGGATCTATATTGGATTCTTTTGAAATTAATAAAGAAACGAATTAATGTTTTCTACTCTACCTAGGAAGAGTTAACCTGGGCAACAACAAATCTGAATTTAAGGGAAGCTCATTCCTTAACAATAACTCTTTCGTTCAAATTTTATGCATGTACATTTATTTGTAGAAAAATGAAAAATGAAAAATGAAAAATTTGCATTAATAAACCTCCTGTTGATGGGTGTATTAACCAACATATTGGCTCAGTCGCCTTATGTTTATTTAAAAACTATTCCGGTGGGAGATGGCTTGGGTTGGGATTATTTAGCTGCCGATCAGATCCATAGGAATATGTTTTTTTCCCATGGGATGAAGACACTGGTAGCGTCTTTGGATGAGGATAAAATCATTGCAACAATACCGAATACATTGGGTGTTCATGGGATAGCTTTTGATCAGGAATTAAACAAAGGATTTATCAGTAATGGAAGGACCAATAGTGTTACGGTTTTCGATTTAAACAATTTTAATGTGATCGATACGATAGTCCTCACTGGTAAGAACCCTGATGCAATCCTGTATGACGAATTCAGTAAAAAAGTATTTGCATTTAATGGAAGATCCAATAGTGCCAGTGTGATCGATCCAATAACAATGAAAGAAATCAAATCAATTCCTTTGTC
>JBDTUE010000455.1:0-2742 GCA_040007895.1 Saprospiraceae bacterium
GGACAAACCTACCTTGTTCCATTCGGTAAGATCGAAGATTAGGACAAACAAGGCAGGTTGCCTTTATTATTCATTGATGATTCAGCGATTGTTCATTATCGAAAACTACTTTTCCTTAAATGGGTCAGACCTACCTCATATAATGCTAAAAAAACAGGGGGTGTTTTTTTTCACATAGTGATTCCTATGGGAAAAGACACCCCCTGTTTTAAAGAGTTATTTTTTATCTGCGATTTCCGATGAAACCTCAATTAATCCTGATAATCTTTTAAATCCTGTACTGAATTATTTATCTCAGTGCGCTGCAGAAGTTTGTACGGGTCCTAGTCTTTTTCGCATAAAAAACAAAGCACCAAATGCTATAATTAATATCATCGGAAACCATGCAATATTATCCAGAGTTGCCCTGCCTGCTGCCAATTCCATAGCATCGCCTGTAAGACCGCTAGCCATCGCTTGAGCTTTTTCAGTATCAAGCCATCTACCAATAATGGGTTGACAGATAGCCAATCCAACCATGCCTACTCCACCGATGAGTGACATTCCTAAAGCACCGGTCTTTGGAAGATACACTGCAATGAATGAAATCATATTAGGCCAGAAGAAACATACCCCGATAGCAAACATGATTGCGGCCAAATAAACCATACCACCAGATACGGTACTCATTAAGTATATGCCAATGAGTGAAATAATAGCGGATGCAAACAAGATACCAGGGATACTTAGTTTATTAATCACTTGCCCGGCAAACAATCTACCAATTGCCATTAAACCCGTCACTAAAAACAAAACAACTAATGGTTGTGCACCACTGGCTCCTAAAATCCTCTCTACCCATGATTGAGTGCCAAGCTCTGTAGTAGCAGTAAGTACCATGCAGGCTAACATAAATAAATAGAGTGGTGATGAAAGGATCGCCTTAAGATTGGAACTTGTACTTGCTTTAGCCATTTCATTGGATGTCTTAGGAAATTGTTGTCCCCAAAATAATAATCCATAAATAATCCATGGGATGTACATCACAGAAATTTTCATTTGCCAGGAGCCTCCCATATTAGCAATAAATAAAGCTATCAAAGAACCGATAGCTAAGCCGCCGGGAAACCAAACATGAAAACGATTGAGCATCTTCGGTGTGTTTCCTTCATACATTTCCGCAATCATAGGATTGTATGCGGCTTCTACCATACCATTACCAAAACTTACAAAAAAAGTAGACAAAAACAAAGGCATAAAACTTCCCGATAGAATGGAAAACGTAATACCCAGAAAATGACAGCCAAACGCTATCCATCCGAGTTTTTTTGGGCCCAGGGAATTATATAAAGGACCACCTACGAGTGTCGCAATTGGAAATCCAAAAGCTCCCATAAAATTGATCCAACCCAATTGAGTGTCAGTCAGGTGAAAATCTTTGGCCAGGTCATTCATAATTCCTGCACGGATTGCAAAAGCAAAGGCCGTGGTAATCAGAGCAAAACAACTTGCGATAAACAGCCGGTTTTTATTAATCATAAAATTTACATTTAAGGTTTTTTATTCAGCTCGAATATAGGAATTTTTGAATATGTGAAAGAGTTTTTTAGGGAATCTGGTAAAGTCTTCATTTTTTCCAGTTAATGACAAAGGATCCTTCTATTTCAGGTGAAGGAAGCCATCATTGGCTATATTTGAATATTAATTTAACCGGTGCCAGACTCATATCTTTATCTTGCCGTAGACCTCTTATCCTTTGTCTTCCCTTTCCTGTTTTCTTTTGAACGAAAATGGATTCATTTTATCGGTCAATGGAAGGCTATCCTTAGCGGACTGTGTGTAATGTTTTTGTTTTTTATCATTTGGGATGTATTGTTTACCCGCTGGGGGGTGTGGGGATTTAATGATCGGTATATCCTGGGCATAAAAAAATTGGGCTTACCGCTGGAAGAATATTTGTTTTTCCTGTTGATCGGTTTTTGCTGTATGTTTTTATATGTATCAATGAATCATTTACTCGCCGACTTTCAAAAAAAATGGAAAGAGACCTGGTTTAAAAACATTTTTATTGGACTGGCTATATTGGATCTCGTTGTAGCGATTTATTATTCATCCCGTTTGTACACGTTGAGTGCATTAGGATTGAATGCATTGGCCATCTTCGCCATTGTGTATTATTGCAAGTGGTTTTCATGGAAAAAGTTTTGTATCGGTTATCTCTTTAGTTTTATCCCATTCACACTGGTCAATGGAATATTAACGGGAGGATTTACTCCGGAACCTGTAGTATGGTACAATGATCTTCAAAACACAGGTATCCGTTTAAATTCGATTCCGATCGAAGATTCACAATATATGATGCTGATGATGATCATGAGTATATTTGTCTTCGAATGGTTTCAAATAAAAAAATTTAGAAATAATCGGACTCGTTAATTATGCCAAATTCCGTTAAGTTCAGGATACTTTTCCTTATGAGCGTGGTCATCTTTACATTGCCACTCTGCGGGCAAAACGATACTATATCCTCATTGAGCAAGGATTTAAATGAAATTGAAATCCATGCCTATTCTTCCCGAAGTGATCTGATCAGGATACCTGCAGCCTTACAGGTACTCAGGGATTCTTTGCATCTCGATCAGTCCTTTTCATTTGCCGGCTTACTCAATCAGTCACCTGGAGTAAAAATCGAGGAACGATCGCCCGGTAGTTACCGGCTTAGCATAAGAGGTTCTACGCTTAGATCTCCTTTTGGCGTACGCA
>JBDTUE010000456.1:0-2689 GCA_040007895.1 Saprospiraceae bacterium
CTTTGCGAGCCATTCACTCAAATTCATTCTTCACCCTATATCCCGCCTTTTTTAAATGCTGATCCCGTTTAAACAATTCCAGGTCAGATTGAACCATCTCCTTACATAACATGTCCACCGTATATGCCGGTTTCCATTTTAAAATTTTCCTGGCTTTACTTGCATCCCCTATTAATAACTCCACCTCAGTAGGTCTATAATAATTAGGATCGACCTTGACCACTACTTTACCTTTTGGTAATTGGTAATCCGGATGAATACACTTTTCTATTGATGCCGTCTCGCTCTTGCCTTTTCCTTTAAATGCTATTACTACTCCAACTTCAGCAAAGGCCATTTTTACAAAATCCCTTACACTGGTAGTGACACCTGTTGCGATCACCCAATCATCTGCCTTTTTATATTGCAATATCTTCCACATGAGTTCCACATAATCTTTTGCATGACCCCAATCCCGTTTAGCATCCAGGTTTCCAAGAAAAAGTGTGTCTTGTAAACCAAGAGCTATCTTAGCAACGGCTCTGGTAATTTTTCTTGTCACAAAAGTCTCACCTCTTAACGGGCTTTCATGATTAAATAAAATTCCGTTAGAGGCAAAAATATTATATGCTTCCCTATAGTTCACAGTGATCCAGTAGGCATAGAGTTTTGCTACCGCGTAAGGGGACCGAGGATAAAAAGGCGTTGTTTCACTTTGTGGTATTTCTCTGACTTTACCATATAATTCAGAAGTGGAAGCCTGGTAAATCCGGGTTTTTTTCTCCAGTCCAAGGATACGAATAGCTTCCAGGATACGCAATGTACCTATACCATCCACATCTGCTGAATATTCAGGTTCTTCAAAACTTACATGCACATGACTCATGGCACCAAGATTATAAATTTCATCGGGTTGGACCAACTGTATGATCCGGATGATATTGGTACTATCAGAAAGGTCTCCGTGATGCAGTATAAAACTTTTATTGTCC
This sequence comes from Saprospiraceae bacterium, assembly GCA_040007895.1. Taxonomy (GTDB): domain Bacteria; phylum Bacteroidota; class Bacteroidia; order Chitinophagales; family Saprospiraceae; genus JADJLQ01. The sequence continues at coordinate 972 of JBDTUE010000456.1, forward strand.
ACATGAGGATCCTGGTAAATATCATCGATCCGGGCAGTATTAAATAAAGAAGCTCTTCGTTTTATACCGTGGACGATGTATCCTTTTTTTAAAAGGAAATGAGAGAGATAAGCTCCGTCTTGACCAGTGACACCAGTGATAAGCGCTGTTTTTTGCATAAATTTTTTTTGACTAATAATATGACGACGAATTACAATGCGGTATTCATATAAATAACTATAAGAATCAATTGTTTATAATAATTTTTCGTATTCCAATAATATTGCTTTTTTCATTTCCGGCCAGGTGATCTTTTCAAAAAGAAACGGCAACTCCTGTTTTTCAGCATCATCAAAATAAGTCAAGCTTTTTAGAGCCAAAAAAATCGAACCATCATGATATTTTGATTGAAAATAGTTAACCATTTCAGACAAGGAATGCATTTTAAACAAATAATACAAGTCAATAAAATCTTTAACACTACCTCTAGCTGTAATCCCATTGATTTTCATGGCCGCAATATCCACGGTTGAAGCCATTCTAATGTTCTCAAGAAGTACCATTTCGCTTATCCAGGGGTATTTATATCTTACCAGATCAATTTTAATTCCATTCAAACTAAAAATATTAATATTCCTTGATCTTGACAGGATCTTAAGCTTGCCGAAATCGTTAAGTGAATCAATGACATTCTCTATTTCTATTTCTTCAACTCCAAATAGATCAATATCAATAGATTTTCTATGACCTATTTGTAAGCCCAATGCTGTACCTCCTGCCAATCTGTAATTATCAAAGACTGGAAGGTGCATGACAAAATTTATTATGTCCAAAAGTTCGTCTGTGACAGCCTTTCTGTATAACATCGGAAGTCTTCTTTTTTTAATTTATAGATAGTACAAAGGAATGAAAGTGTTACTTCATCCAGTGATCTTAAATTCATGCTCACGTTTTTTATTACCTCCTTGCCGTATACGAGATTTATAAGTTTCCAATCTTCCAGAAGACCATATATCAATACCTTTTCAATAATCTGAATTTCATTTTTCTTCCATTCAAGTTTTGTTTTATCAACATCCCAGAAGAGATGGGATGAAAGGTCGTTAATGTTATAATCCATAATTAAACTAAGTTAGGTTAAGGTTGAGGTTGAGGTTAAGGGATTACACTTTCACAATTTTACAATTCTACACTTAACCATTAAAAATATTGCATAAGTTTATTCAATGGCTTCTTCCATAAAGTTAATAACTCAGGTTTTAAATCATTGACAAGCCAGGCTTTTCGATCTTCCCTGTTAGCAATCCAACGTTTATATAAACTACTGTTACTATGACCTCCTGTAAGCATATTCACCAGTACTTTAGGAATATACGTACACGATAATTTATGTTTATACAACATGCGCAGCATTAACTCATAATCAGCTGAAATAGAAAAATCAGTATTATACAGTCCATGCTTTTCATAATATTCCCTGCGAATAAAAAAAGTGGGATGGGGAGGCATCCAGCCTTGAAGGAATAATATCCTGTCATAATTACCGGATCGCCATTTTCGGATGATATTATTATTTTGATCAATATAATTTAAATCACCATACACAGCATCTACGGATTTGTTTTTGAATTGATCCATTACATTCTGAATTACACCATTATTCGTATAGGTATCATCTGAATTCAATATACCTATGATGTCACCGGAAGATATTTTTATTCCTTTATTCATGGCATCAT
>JBDTUE010000457.1:0-2669 GCA_040007895.1 Saprospiraceae bacterium
CTTGAACTTTCTATTGGTATTTATTTTACCCGAAAAGTGGTTTATGTGGATTAAAAGACCGATGAGATCCCAATGCTGGACCAACCAATCCTATTGAAGTACTTGTAAAATTTGATTATTTCGCCATGTATGGAATTTTATTAAGGTGAAATAATAAGAATATAATCCACTGAATACATCGACTCACTTTTATATTCAGAGACCTTTGTATTTTTTTTGTATTGGTTTTTTTACTGTTGGTTTTGATTTTTCTATCGTCTGGGGTTTAATATTCAAAGATTCATCAGGCAATTTGTTGAACCAAATTCTACCCTCGTAAAATAAACATCCTAAAAACAAAAGTCCAAACAACATTTTAGCAACCCAGCTAATCTTATTGTATGCCAATATATGTACCGGATTAAATTTAAACTCGATCGTATGATCACCTGCCGGAATTTTTAGTGCTCTTAAAATATAATCAACTCTTACATGTTCCATTTCCTTCCCATCAATATAAGCCTTCCAGCCTTTATTGGGACCATACCATACTTCGGAGAAAACAGCAAATTGTTCATTGGAGGTTCTGGACAAATACGTCAGGTGATTAGGTGAATAAGCAGTTAGAATTATTGAACCGGATATTGGATACGAAGTTTGAATAGTACTATTGGAAAATTCTTTGGTCAAAATAACTGCTTCATTGGCAGGATTAATCGTGGAGATAGCAGCTATTTCTTCGTCCGGTGATGTCACTGATCTAACGGTAGAGACGAACCAAACATTCCCAAGAGCGCCTTGATTGATTGTCAATTTTTGATTCTTATCAATAATGTATTTGGTATTCATTAAATCCAAAGCATGTTGATTTGAGTTTGAAAAATAATAATCAATCATGTCCTGGTACCGGCGCAGCTTAGCTGCATGATGTCCTCCTATGGTTTTATGATAATAGGAAGGAATGGCCGATTTGAATGTATTTGTACTCAAATCGAGCACTCTATAGTTTAAAGACGTATCGCTTAAAATTGTATTATCAACCGCCCTCTTTCCAAAAAAATCAGCTTCAGCATTGCTGGCTTTAAAATCACTTGAATCAAGGTACCTTCTTGATACAGTCCATGCATCAAACAATACGACCAGGCCTATTCCCAATATTAATTGATCTGAGGTTAATTTTTTATAAACATAAAAATATAGGATGGCAGCGCCCAATAGCAATAAAAACAATCCTCTGAGGCAATCATATTTCAAATAATATGCCCTGGCATCGAGGATAGATTGTACTGCTCCGGTATTGGCTTGCCAAAATACATCCGTTGATGGTTGTTTCATATTAAATAAAGAAGGGCCAATAAAATAAAGAAGAAGTAAGATCGATCCAAGCGGAATCAAGGTCTTCATCAATAGTCTTTTAAGTTCAACGACACTCCATTTCAATTGAATAAATTGGTGAAGGCTCAACATAGCGAATACAGGTATAGTGCAGGACAATACGCTAAGGATAGAATTGGGTGCCCTGAACTTATTGTAATAAGGCAAATAATCGAATAAAAGCCGGTTAATAAATTCCAGATTTTTGCCTAACGACAGGACGATAAAGATAATAGTACTGGTCACTGCAAACCATTTGACAGGCCCTTTAATTATCACAATGCCTATCAGAAAAAACAATACAATCAGAATACCTAAATAGTCTGGCATACTGGTAAAAGGCAATGAGCCCCAATATAACGGCATATGAATTTCTTCCTCCGTCGGATATCCTGCTGCCTGGAGCGACTTTCCTAATTTTGAGTCACCAGGCCATTTTTCATTGGATGAGCCGCCAGCAGCGCCAGGAGATAGTAAACTCAGGAGATCTGAATATCCATTACTCCATTGCATCGCATAATCCCAACCCAATCCGGACAAACCACTTACCGATGAACTGTCTGCACGCAACGGACCTTGAGTGGAAAGTATGCTTCCTCCTCTCATGGTGTCTTTAGCATAATCGTGCAGGCTAAATAATAAAGAGAAATTCATTGCAATGGCCATGGCTGCGCCACCAGCCAGGCATCCAATGATTTTACCCAATTCGTTTAATCTTTTTGCTTTAAAATATTGGTAAGATTCCAAGGCACAATAAATGAATAAGCCCAGCAATGCATAATAGGTCATTTGAATATGGTTTTGACTAATGCAAGCTGCCAACCCAAATGAAAAAAAAGCTGTACCTGATATCCATTTCTTTTTAAATAACAGAATAGCTCCCACCAATATCATTGGTACAAATCCCAAAGCTCCGAGTTTGGTTAGATGACCTTCCGTCAATAATCCAATATGATTACTAGTATAGGTGATGGCCAATGTCCCGATCAATGCCAACCAGGGTCCTATGCCTAAAACACACAAGGCCAGAAAGGATCCAAAACAAAGCAGGAAGAAGTAGCGAAAAGAATCTTTTGTAAATAAACTGATCAGGTTAATCAGGGAATCGTAGACATTACTTGCTGGTGGCGGATTCCATATTTGATAAGTTGGCATTCCACCATACATTGCATTTGTCCAATAAGTAGCTTCACCGGTCTTTTCATAATACTGCAATGCTTCTTGTCGCATACCGATAGCATTATCCATATCCGGTTGTATTAAAACATTTCCGCTTAAGAGATCGGATAAAAATACCAGGTCAATAGCTAACAGGA
>JBDTUE010000458.1:0-2616 GCA_040007895.1 Saprospiraceae bacterium
ATCATCCAGTATTTAATGATATGATTTCCTTTCTTAGTAAAGCTGTGCTTGCTTGTTTTGATGATAATATTATTTGCCATCCAACCTTCCCAGGTACGGACATTATTATCATCAGCATTCAGTGAAATGATTTGTGGAGATTGATCATCGACAGATACTGCAAAGAGTAGTCCTCCGTCATTGTGAAAGTTTAAGGTAGGAGCAAAATATAAATGGAGATTATAGGTACCGGTATCCTTTAGATTGATATTATATTCAAGATGAGGAGATGTTTTTTGTAAAGGAATATCAGCTGAGGTCACCGGCATGGTTGCAATAGCATCTCCGGTGCGGCCCAGATCTGGAAGTGTTGTCCAGTGTGCAGTACTCGCATCTACAGATTTAGAGTATGAAGTAGCTGCCAGTGAAATCACGCCATCAACCGCTTCATAAGGAAGAGATTTATTTAAAGTCTTGGTGGAGGACTTTGGGGCATTTTCAATCCAGGGTTCTTTAATGGTAAGAGCCTTTGCGGAGTCCTCCCGGATGTAATTAACTCTGGGCATCCGGTTGATTGGAGGTTGTTGCCAATAGGCATAACCGATATGTGTCTGATCCATCATGTGTGACCATTTACCTCCGGCAAGTGAATCATTATATTGTTTCGTGATTAATGAGTCCTTGAGATATAATTCTTTTACTTTATCAGCATATTCATTGGCTTTAATAGATTGTTGTCCATAATACCATTGATTTTTTGCTACAGCGAGATATAAAGATTGAAGATTAGCACAAGCAGAGACCGGATGGAGAATCAATTGAAAATAAGCATCTTTTTGATTGACCGGTAAATGGGAATAGATATTTTCAGCCCGGGATAGTAAGTCATTGTATGCTTCAGTGACTCGCTGTGCTTCATTGTAATTAATGAGACTGTATGTTTTTGAATCTAATAATTCAGGTTTTCGACGTCCGTTGAATTTGAGATATTTGGCGGTGATCTCTGCCATTCCTTTGGCATAATGATCATCAAACTGTTGCGTGTACCATTGTTCAGTATATGATTGAATATCATTTTGGTTGATTTTATCCGGATTCCATGCATAGTCGAGGAAAAAACTAATTGGTAATTCCATGGGTTTTATATCTCCGACATTGACGATCCAGATCTGACGTACATTGTATTCATACGCAAGGTGCATTTGTTCCCATACACGGGGCAGAGGATTTGTATTTACCCATTTGTAATTGCGTGGGCCACCGACATAATCAAAATGATAATAGATACCATATCCTCCGCTGCGCGGTGTTTCATTTAATTTAGGTAGTTTGCGGATATTGCCCCAGTTGTCATCACATAATAATAAAGTCACATCATCTGGGACACGCATACCTTTATCATAATAGTCTTGCACTTCTTTATATAAGGCCCAAAGTTGTGGTGTTTCACTCGCAGGTTTACCTGTGACCTCTTCGATGATATGGCGTTGATCCTGCACGATTCGTTCCAATAGAGTAGTAGCAGTTTCACGGCTCATCGGTTTGTCACCATCGCCGCGCATCCCGACACTTATTATTTTTTCATTCTTCGCGCGGGCAACTCCTTGCTGCCAGAATTCTTTTAATGCCATAGCCGAGCTATCATAGTCCCATTTAAGTTTATTACCATACCGTCGCCATTCATCGTGCGCACGCATGAGAGGCTCGTGATGCGACGTGCCGATGACGATACCATACCGGTTAGCTTCGTTGATGTTTTCAGGATCATCATCGTAAAATGCATTGCCCCACATCGCAGGCCATAAATAATTGCCTTTCAATCGAAGAATAAGTTCAAAAACTTTTTCATAAAACTGATGTTTAAATCCACCGAATTTTTCTTTAGTCCATCCGGATAATGCAGGTGCTTCATCATTGATAAATATGCCGCGGTATTTTACTTTTGGTGCGTCCGACATATTGAGACCCGCATTAGTAAAAAGTTTTGATTGTTTTTTTATGGGTACATCAGCCCACCAGTACCAGGGGGATACTCCCATTTGTTTTGACAATTCAAATACACCATACGCCACTCCTCTACGGTCATGACCTGCTATGACAAGACCTTCGGCAGTTTCCGCATAATCTTTTGAAATGTATTTGACCTGGTAAGATTCCCAGTCATTTAATTTAGCTGCGTCTATTTGTTTATCATCTAAGAGTGTCTTGATATAAACAGATTTACCAATCGTTCCTAATAAGATCACTTTATCAATTCCTTTACTCGCAAACTGATTATAATCATTTTCGATTGTCGGATTAATACCAAAAACTGCATGGAGGTCCTGCTTTAATAGTTCAGCTGATTTTAAAACCAACGCTTCATCATTGGCGTCTACAAGGATGGCTTTGACTTCATGAAGGGGAAAACCGGAGGTGGTATTGACCCAGGGTTGAGTGAAGGCAGGATGTAAATAAAAAAAAATAAAGACAGGGATGAATACCTGTAAGGTTTTTGTCCTAATCATAGGGTAAAGATAAGGTTCGTATCCTCATAGGTATATGGCCAATCCGCCCATTCTTTTACTAAGCCTGCTTTGACGGGATTATTCAAGATGTAATCAGCAATATAATTTAACTCTTTCTCGTCTCTAACTA
>JBDTUE010000459.1:0-2614 GCA_040007895.1 Saprospiraceae bacterium
GGGTGGGCAATTAGTAAGCAGATTGTGCGAAGCGCTACATCCATTGGAGCAAATTATCGCGCAGTTTGTTTAGCAAAATCAAAAGCTGATTTTATAAATAAACTAAAAATCGTAGAAGAGGAATGTGATGAAACCATTTTTTGGTTAGAAGTAATCGAGGAAGCAGGCATACTGACCATAGATAGACTTAAGAATTTAAAAAGTGAATCGATGGAACTGTTTGCAATATTTGTTTCATCTCTGAGAACCGCAAAAATAAATTTCAATGCCAATAATCGATGATAGGCAATCAATTGTAAAATTGTCAATTGTCAATCGTAAAATTTGTAAACAATTTTTTAATCAATAAATTTAATTATTATGTCAAGCGTAACGAACAAAGTCCAGTTAATGGGTCACCTGGGTCAGGAACCAATGGTAAAACAATTTGCAACAGGCTCTAAAATGGCCTCCTTCTCACTCGCCACCAATGAATCATACATCAGTGCGAGCGGTACTAAAATTGAAAACACACAATGGCACAGGCTGGTTGCATGGGGTGAAGCTGCAGATAAGGTAGAATCCCAACTTACTAAAGGCGCTAAAATCGCCCTCACCGGCAAGATCAGCAACCGTACTTATGAAGCAAAAGACGGAACTAAAAAGTATGCAACCGAGATCGTTGTTCAGGAATTCGATGTGATCAAAACGGAAAAAGCCCTTACTGCAGCCTGAAAATCAGATCACAGATCGATGGATGAATAGGTCGACAAAAATATGTCGAAAATTTATGCTTCGATCTGTGGTTTATTCAAATACATATATTACATTTGTATTTAATATCTAAAAATTAACTTCATAAACATCTCATAATGAGCAACGAACGTGATTCTAAAATAAAAGCTCTCCAGCTTACAGTCGATAAATTAGAAAAGACCTATGGTAAGGGCACCATCATGAAACTTGGTGACAAACAAGTGGAGGATGTGGAGGTGATCTCTACAGGATCCCTTGGTCTTGATATCGCATTGGGTATTGGAGGATTCCCTAAAGGTCGGATAATAGAAATCTATGGTCCTGAATCTTCCGGTAAAACCACATTAGCTATACATGCCATTGCCGAGGCACAAAAAAAAGGTGGAATGGCTGCCTTTATAGATGCAGAACATGCATTTGACCGGGCTTATGCCGAAGCATTAGGTGTAGACACTGAAAACCTCTTAATTTCTCAACCGGATAATGGTGAACAAGCACTTGAAATTACCGAAAATCTGATTCGATCCGGGGCAATAGATATTATTGTCATCGATTCTGTAGCAGCACTGGTACCCCGAAGTGAAATAGAAGGGGAAATGGGTGATAGTAAAATGGGACTTCAGGCAAGATTGATGTCCCAGGCTATGAGAAAACTTACTGGAAGTATAGGCCGGACAGGATGCTGCTGTATTTTCATCAACCAACTCCGTGAAAAAATTGGAGTAATGTTCGGAAATCCGGAGACGACAACAGGAGGAAATGCCTTGAAATTTTATGCAAGTATACGACTGGATATTCGCCGGCAGGGGTCTCCAATTAAGGATAAAGAAGGCAATATGCTTGGGAATACCGTTAAAGTAAAAGTGGTAAAGAATAAAGTAGCTCCACCTTTCCGTATTGCCAATTTTGACATTACATTCGGAGAAGGAATATCTAAAGTAGGTGAGATTGTTGATCTTGGAGCAGATCTGGAAATCATTCAAAAAAGCGGTGCATGGTTTAGCTACGGTGGATCTAAAATCGCCCAGGGAAGGGAAGCAGCTAAACAATTCATGTCTGACAATCCTGAAGTAGCTGATGAAATAGAAACTAAGATCAGAGAGAAAGTAGCAGCCGGGGCAGCTTTAGGTAAAGCCGTTGCAAGTGCAGAAGAATAAATAAAATTTTATAATCTTTTCTATAGCCACTTAGCCCTGATACGCTAGGTGGTTTTTTTTTAATACCCTTTAAGACCGATATTGTCTTTCTGGATAATGGGTCCGGATAGTATTCAACGATTCCATTTAAATCAATATGCAAATTCTAAAATGAAAAAAAATCAATCGCCCATTCTTTGGGATAAATTACCGGCATACTTTTCTTCTTCTTACCTGGTGCATTTAGTGGCGAGAATGATTAAGAAAATTACCTATTATTCTAAGAGAAAAAGAAAAAATGATAAGAACAGGAAAAAATTCCTTCAAAAATACCATTTGGCTATCCCGGTATATTTTCTCAATTTTATCTGGTGAATAATATAAAACGATCTTTAGGAATAGTGTGGATGATTCTCTCCATCGTACTGGTCATTTTTATGATCTATGAGGCTTATCTCAAAGTGGTTGCAGCAACTCCCGGGGTTACCAGGACAAACACCTTCCTTCAATGGATTATTATCCTCCTTGTCTTTATTCCAATATGTACAGGTCTGTTTATTTTCGGCAGGTATGCTATGAATAGGGAGTATGATGTTTAATTGAGCTGAAGTGTAAAAAGTGGTTTAAAGTGGCTTAAAGTGTAATAAGTGTTTAAGTGTTTAAGTGACTTGAACAATTCCACACTTGAACAATTCCACACTTCAACAATTCCACACTTCAACAATTCCACACTTCAACAATTC
>JBDTUE010000460.1:0-2612 GCA_040007895.1 Saprospiraceae bacterium
TGAGCTACGAGCAACCAGCTATGAGCAGCGAGCTATAAGCCATGAGCCCAGAATGCGTGAACAGATTGTAAATTGCCTATTGTAAATTGCCTATTGTCTATTGCCTATTGCCTATTAACCATTAACCATTAACAATTAACCCATTAACCATTGCCTATACCTCCTACTACTCCGACCTAAGCGACTCCGTAGGATTAGCCCTTGCAGCCCGGATAATATTAAAGCTTAACGTTAAAGAGGTTATTACCAGGAGTATTAGTCCACCTAAAGGAAAAATCCACCAGGAAATTTCTGTCCTGTATGCAAATTTATTCAACCATTTATTTGCTAAGAGATAGACTATCGGTGCAGAAATGATTATAGATAAAAAGACTATCAATACAAAATCTTTCATTAACAACTGTATAATATTGGGAATGCCCGCACCGAGCACTTTTCTTACTCCTACTTCCTTTACACGAGTCTGAACAGTATGAAGTACCATACCTAAAAGGCCTAAACAACAAATAAAAATAGCAAGGCCCATGCACCATCGGATGAGTTTAGCAATATGTGCTTCCGTTGCATAAAATTTGTTCATTTCTTCGTCGAGAAAGGAATAATAAAAATCAGATTTTGGAAATAATTCCTGGTAATAGGTTTTGATTTGATCCAGGATCTTTGGGTATTGTTTATGATCTATTTGTTTTTTAATTCTTAAGTGAAACACAAAACTGTTGTTAGGATCTTCGGTAAAGACCATCGGCTCAATCGCTTCATGTAATGATTTCATATTAAAATCTTTACTGACTCCCGTAATGGTTTGATGGTGATTTGATCCGAAAGAAGTACCAATGAGTTTAGAATAATCATTGACTCCCAATTGCGCTGCCATCGTCTCATTGATGACAAACTCCTGAATGGAATCATTGATATACCGTGGACTTCGTCCGGCTAGGAGTGGTATCTGATACAAGTTTAAGTACAAGGAATCTCCGGATCTAATTTGCGCATTGACATCTATTTTTGCCTGATCCCTGTAATAAGTAAGCACCCTCGAAGACCATGATGATGAACTGGGTGTAATACCCCCTCTGCTCACCAGATCTATACCTGGAATAGATTTCAACTTTTCTTTAAATACATTAGCGGTCTGATCCGGTACAACCCCGGTAAATGGATTCAAGGGTGTTTCTACATTGAGGACAGCATCTTTATTAAATCCCGGATCTTTGTGAATCAAAAAATTAACCTGTTTCAATACCATCAAGGTGCCCAGAATAAAAACTTGTGCAGTAATCAATTGAAATAAAGTCAATCCTTTTCTCATCCATACGGTTGAAGGACTTCCTTTGATGGCGGATCCTTTAAGTACGGTGACCGGATTAAAACCGGATAAGATTACAGCTGGATACACTCCACCCAACAAGGTGACCAGAACAACCAGGACAATAAAAAAGATGATGACATGTGGTTGCAATAAACTGGATAAATTGATTTCTTCGGGAATGAAATCCTTAAATAATTTCAAAAATAAAGGCATCGTAAGTACGGAAATCATCATCGCGATCGAGACGATTAAAAACGTCTCTGTAATGAATTGAACTGTCAACTGACTTCTCAAACTTCCCAATGTTTTACGAATACCGATTTCCTTTGCCCGGGTAGGCGCATTCGCGGTTGAAAGATTTATAAAATTTACACATCCCAATAAAATTAAAAATAAAGCTACCAGCATCAATGCATTGGAAATTGAACGATTTGCTGTACGGCTTTTAAAATTTCCGTATACTCCATCAAAATGAATATCAGTAAGTGCCTGCAAACCAAAATTACCTTTCAAATGAGTTGAATCAATATTTTTGCTTCTGAGTATATTAATATCCTTTTCAATCTGAGCCTTAGATGCACTTTCAGATATCTTCAACAACACCTGGCAATTAGAATTTGTCGTAGGCCAGGAATCCAATCCTTGTCTCTTTCGAAGTACAGTTTTAGAAAAGCTGGCGTATGAAATAAATTCCTGGAAGATCAATTCACTATTTTGGGGTAAAGAATGTACTATCCCGGTCACCGTAGCCAGAATGGAATCACCGGTATACTGTATAGTTTTACCAATCACAGTTGAAGGATCAAGATCTTTAAAATATTTGCCCGCTCTCTCTTCTGTCAATACTACAGAATACGGTTTTTCTAATGAAGCCCTATCACCAGCTATCCATTTATAGTTGAACATTTCAAAATAGGAAGGACTGACGATAGTGATATCTCGGGGATCCTTAAATGTTTTAGATTCTGAATGATCACCAGATATTATGATATCAGCGTTGTATTTAATCAATGGCGTTGTCAATTCAATTCCCTTTATCTCATTGGACAAAGGAGCCAACAAAGCACCAGGCACTCCTCCCGTCCTCCAGGGAGTTCCCGCAAAATCAAGATTGGATACAACCCTATATATTCTGTCTGAGCCTGTATGAAATCTGTCATGACTATAATCAAACTGTACCATCAGGTAAATGATCACTCCTGCACTCATGCCAAGCGAAAGACCAAATATATTTATGCTTGAAAAAAATTTATTTCGAAGTAAATTTCTCCAGCCGGGAATAAAATTGTTTAAGATCATATGA
>JBDTUE010000461.1:0-2596 GCA_040007895.1 Saprospiraceae bacterium
TTCCTGAGGAGAAAGGTAGAATTCGTTTTCAATATTAATGATGCCAGGTCAAATTTATATTGCCTGGTATTTTATTGAATATACTTTATAAATAAATTAACAGGAAACAATCATTCAATTAATTTTCAAAAGGTTGAATAAGGGATCAAGGTAGTGTACCTATTTCATTCATCCTGTTTAAATCGTTATCCATCCTTCGCAACTTGTTACAACTATTTTTCTGGTTTTTCGCTCTATACTTTTGCTTTACTTTAACCCAAATCGACGAATAAAAATGAACGAATTACACGAATATTTGTCGTAAGTAATTCACTCATTTTTATTGTCGGGGTTAACCCTGACAAATATTTGAGAATCAAATATTTCGTCAATCCGTAGGATAAAAAATTCATTCTAATGAATTTTTTGGGTTTAATTATAAAATCCCAATAACCTTTTCAAAGGTGATCCCTCCAAGCCATTCAGCACGGTTACCTGGGGGGATTTTTTATTGAGAGAAAGAATACTTGGATTTGACTGGAGATCGTAATAACTAATTGGCAAATGTTTTTTCTTTTCATTTTATCACATCAAACATCCTTGAATATTTAATAGTAAATCCACTATTATCAAAATGATCGAGGCCCCTGTTTTCATTAAATACTAAAAACAATCCCGTATTGGATTGTTGTATCCATCCCAACCGGAGATTAATAGACCATTTATCCACCACGTCATTAAATTGAGTAAGACTTTGAACATAAAAACGGGGAGTGAAATAATAGGATACCCTTGATCTATATATGGTCGCGTTGAAATCTCCGACCGGGAGATTTACTATGTTATTATTGATTCCCCATTCGGAGGTAAATTTATCACCTAACCGAATACTCAGGGTGGATGTAGTGCTGAACCGGTGTCCGCCAAAAAATCCACCGATGACCGATCGGGATGTAAATGCTATTTTTTTACTGGTATTCGTCATGATGACAAATTGACCTTCCTGGTGATTAAATGTTCCAGGAAGTACATTAACTCCTTTAGAGATTTCAAATGATTTGAATACTCGTTCGGTTGTAAAATTAGTTCCGGTATGCACCTCTAATCCACTTTTCCATTCCCAATGATTATCAATATGAAGATAACTGGTCTCCAATTTATTATTATCGTAGTTCCAATAACTCCGGTAGGATATATGCGGTCTCAACTCCAATAAACCGGCCTTTCCATTCATCCGTAAATGATATAATATCAATGCTTCTGGTTTTCTGAAACTACTGCGCAATAAAAACCCTACTTCCGGATTGAATCCGGATCCCACTTCACTATAACCGGCAATGACATTTAATTTGTTCCATTCATAGGTATAGGCGAGTTTAAAAGAATGGTCTCCTGAAGTAATACCGGGTGTGGCAGACTTGGCAAAGAAACCGGTGACCTGAGCTTTATTGCCAATCCCCAATTTTCCATCGATCGCAAAAACCCTATTATAATGATCTTCCCCGGGACCCATATCCTGTTTACTAAGGATGGCTGCTCCAATGGTGGATCGTTTAGCCAATTGATGATTAACACGAGCTACTGTATAATTGCTTTTAACGATTGAACTTGATTTTACATCATCGGTAAACATGGATAAGAATCCGATATTCGTATGATTGATTTTTCCGGAAAGCCTGGCTCCGCCAATAATAGGGACTTGAGTACCATCATTACCAATACCAATACGTCTGCTAAAAAATAAATCCACTTCTCCGGTAGATCCCATACTGTATAAACCAGCATTTTCAAGAAAGAAAGGCCTTTTTTCAGGAAAAAATAAATTAAACCGGTCGAGATTGACCTGCTGATCATCTACTTCTACCTGGGCAAAATCGGTATTGTACGTAAGATCAAGTGTCAGGCTGGGTGTCACACTGTATTTGATATCACCTCCAATATTTGCATCAGTGCTAGTTTTAGCCGGATTAACCAGATTATCCGTTTTGATATTGCCAAGGACATAAGGAATTACTTTAAGATTACCGGGTGTTTGAAGATCCAATCCAGTAAGGGTGCCTTCAAGGGTAAGTCTATTGATCGTAAACTCTACAGGTACCGGGGACCAAAAAGCTGCTTCATTGTTTTTTTGAATATTGCGTTGAAAATTTACACCCCATACCTGGTCTTTTCCACTCATAAACCGGAGTGTTTTAAATGGTATTGCAAACTCTGCCACCCAACCCGAATCATTGACTTTAGTTTTTACTGTCCATGCTGCATCCCAGTTGAGATTAATACCTCCGATAGTACCACCTTGTTGACGATTAGCATTAAACGTGGTTTGGCCTTCGTTGTCTATCTGGGCATCATATTCAATACCGGCGGGATTGGTTCCAAATACGAATCCATTCTGACCATCTTTATACGTATCGAGAATGAAAAGAAAAGCATCTGTCGCATCCAATGCACCATCCCGTCTTGAATCTGAGATAATTATCTTGTTTGGAGTCAGGTCATGGCATATTGCAGAGAGATAAAAATATTCTTTATCATAAGCAATTCTGATATCGGTGCGCTCCGTCGAAGGCGAACCATATTCGGGCTGTGTCTGGGTGAGATCACCAAATGGAATGAT
>JBDTUE010000462.1:0-2576 GCA_040007895.1 Saprospiraceae bacterium
TATTGTTAAAATTGGCACAATTTCTGCGATATACATCATCGTGGTAAATATAGAAGATATCAATCGCAAACATATCATTAAGACGGATTGTCTTTATCGGGTAGGCTATGGGTTGAAGTCCAGGTTGTTAGACTTCCAGAACGGAATATTTTACCTTGAAGTTACTTTTGGAAAAAGATGGCATAATAACTATTCTGCTACAGTGTATGAGCTTGCTCATTGCTGGAAAGACAACAACCCTGAACTAGAATTTGCCCAGGGTTGTAAAGTTTTTATTATCGACGGTAGGAAAGATCCTGAGAAGGCAGAACTTCATCAATCAGGTATCCGGGTAGACTACGATGCCCGTAAAGGAATTTTATTTGCTCCCTTTACTTTAAATTAGAATTCATAGCCTCTGGCTGTTGAATAATTTCATTTTAAATACGGATCAGGATATCAAAAAGGCTTCTATGCCTATGCCGTTTATAATGGCGATCCCTCCTGCAATCATCACGATCATATCGATCATATCTCGAACGGTACCGATCATTATCTCTATACCGTCGATCCCTGTCTCTCGAATGATACCGGTCATCCCGGTAGTCCCCACGATCAGATCTATAATCATGAGAATGGTGATTAGGTTGTCTTTGTTCAAGCCGGTCATTACGGGAATAATATTGACCAGTTAAGGTCAATGGAACTAATGTACAGTAAGCAGCAATAAGAAAAAAACTAAGAGTTTGTTTTGAAAACATAGGCTTTAATTATTTTTTCTAAAGTTATATTCAAAAAATCCTGTCTCTATTTAAGAATAGGTTAAATGCATAATAAATAAATTAACAACAAAAAAGCCCCGTATACTTTGTTGTATGCCGGGGCTTGACTTCAGAGTCTTTCCATATTACTTTTTATCGTTTTTGGGATCCGGAATATTATCATTCCTTCTTTGTCTGAATTGTCCTGGATTTTGAGACCGGAATTCTTTCATTTTATTCCTTAGCATGTCTCGTTCTTTAATATCCATGATTCCATCTTTCCAAATATTTTCGCGTAAAGATTTCATAGCAGGATCTTGTTTCCGGTTAAATTGACCAGCCCTATCCTGATTTCTATTAAATCCACGAGCTCTAAAATCATTTCCCCTTAATTCTGGTCTACCATAACCTCTGAATCCTCGGTTATCATAACCCCTGTATCTAAATCCCTCACCTCCGTATCCATAGTTTCTGAAATCTCTGGATCTAAAGCTGGGACCATAGAAATTATGTCTGTTACCCCGGTTATTGTATTGAAAATGTCGGAATCCTGGGTGATCGAATCTACCGCCTTGAAACTCCCTTCTCTGGAAATTTTGTTTACCTCCGCGATGCATTCTTCTTTGATCATACATTTTATCCTGGCCTTCTTGTTCAGCGTTAGATTGATTCCTCTCTTCCAGTTTGCCTGATTGCCGGGATTTATCAACCTTCTTTTCAGATTTAACAGCAGGGGCTTCAGTTTGTGCTTGAACGGGCACCTGGAATACAAGCAACCCGAACACCATAAGCATTGTCAAGTTTAATAATTTGTTTTTCATTTTTTCTTTAGTTTGATATATCTGATAGACGAGATTATAAAGACAAAGTTTAATGGTGTGGATAGGATGTATCAATATATAGACCGAAACGACCATTCTTTAGACAATTGGAACATACGAACAATTTTTTTGACTTACTTTTATACCTCAATAAAAAATCCTTATGTTGTACTCTATCTTCTTGACCATGCTCTTTGCATTCCCACATCCCCAATTAATAAAAACAGATACCAGGGTTTTTGAACTAAGAATCTACCATTGTGAAGATAATAAACTCCCGGACCTGATAGCCCGTTTTCAAAATCATACCACCAAATTGTTTGAACGGCATGGAATGGAAAATATCGGATATTGGTTGCCGACTGCTGCAGATAATAACAGTCTGTATTACATTCTTGCTTACCCTACTATGGCAGCCAGGGACTCGGCCTGGAAACATTTTGGTAATGATGAAGAATGGAAAAAAGTAAGAGCGGAATCAGAAGTCAACGGGAAAATTGTAAAATCTGTGGAGACGCTATTTTTAAATGCTGAAGACTTTTCGCCTAAGGTTACATCTTCTGTAAAATCTCCGGAAAGGGTATTTGAATTACGCACCTATACCTGTCTACCCGACCAATTGCCAAAATTGGAATCTCGTTTCAGGGATTTTACACTTAAACTATTTAAAAAACATGGGATGACCAATATTGCTTATTGGAAAACCATTGAAAAAAATCCAACTGATCAATCTAAATTGGTTTACATACTGGCTCATGAAAGTGAAGCTGCAGCCAAAAAATCATTTGATGCTTTCAGATTGGATAAAGACTGGATTGCAGCACGAGATCAATCTGAAGCAAATGGCAAAATAGTGGATCATCTCGAATCTATATTTATGAAACCACTGTCATTTTCCAAGTATAAATAGATTATTTGGACGGCTGTCTCATTGAGGTGAATATGCCCACAGACATAATAGTCAGGATGATTAACAAGGCAAGGCCGCTGGGTATATTAAAATAATCATTAATCA
>JBDTUE010000463.1:0-2546 GCA_040007895.1 Saprospiraceae bacterium
ATTACGTGTGCTATCCTCATCTTTTCATTAGTCAGGTATCATTTAAGTTTCGACACGTATCATGCGGATAAAGAACGTATTTATAGAATCGTTACAGAGTTGCATAGGGATGATATCCACTATACCTCCAGTGTGCCACCACCACTTGGTAAAGTTTTTAAAAATGATTATTCGTTTAGTGAAAAAGTAGCCAGGGAATGCCATTTTGAAAACTTATTGATTACAATAAAACAATCAGATGATAATAAGAAATTTATAGAAAAAGAGGGAGTCGCATTTGTAGACTATGATTTTTTCGACATTTTTAATTTTAAAACAGTAGAGGGAAATCTTAATAGTTCTATCCATGAATTAAATACGGCCATCATCACTAAGCGATTAGCGAAAAAATATTTTGGTGATGGAAATCCTATTGGAAAAACAATCGCCATTGACAATAGAATTGATTTAAAAGTAACCGCCATTCTGGAAGATATTCCAGCCAATACATCCCGGAGAGCAGAGATTTATACTTCATTTCTTTCTTTAAAAACATTCGATGATTGGTTGTCCGGTGATGATTCGTGGGGAGGTATATCTACAGAAATGCAGTGTTTTGTAAAACTACATCCTGGTATTCAGGTCGCACAAGTGGAAGCGGTAATGCCCGCGTATGTTCAAAAATTCAGAGCAAAAAATAAAAATGTACATGTATACAAATTACAACCTTTAGCCGAAATGCATTTCGACCCGAGGTATGATGGAGTTATATCCAAAAAGAATATCTGGGCCCTTGCTATTATTGGTTTATTCCTGATAGTAACAGCATGTTTTAATTTTATAAATTTAGCTACTGCACAGGCATTAAATCGCTCCAGGGAAGTCGGTGTAAGAAAAGTATTGGGAAGTCTTAAAGGTCAGATCGTAAATCAATTTATTTCTGAAACCGGTCTTATTACCATGATTTCTATTCTTTGCAGTCTCACCCTTGCCAGTGGAATACTGCCCTGGTTTAATAAATTATTCAGCACGCAGATTAGTTCCCGTTTTATATGGGACGGACAACTTTTAGTCTTTATACCTATTTTATTGGTAGTGATTACATTGCTTGCCGGATTGTATCCTGCATTATTATTATCGGGCTTCAAACCGATCATGGCATTAAAGGGCAGAATTACACAACAGCAAGTTGGTGGATTTAATACGAGGAGATCTTTAATGGTCATACAGTTTGTGATAGCGCAGGTATTGATTGTGGGTATGATCGTTATAGCTAACCAGATGAAATACGCCAAACAAACTGACCTTGGATTTAATAAGGATGCCATTGTAATGATTACTGCAGGTTCGCAAGATGAAAAAACGAAGTCTTTAAAGAATGAGTTTGCTGGATTGACCGGAGTGGAAAAAATAAGTATTTGTGCCAGCGCTCCTGCTTCGAGGGAAAATTGGAGCACGAATATGAGGTTTGATACTAAACAGGAAGATGAAATATTCCGGGTTAATGTCAAATCCGGGGATGAAAATTATCTTGAGACATTTAAGCTGCCATTATTGGCCGGTAGAAATTTATTTCCATCAGATAGTGTGCGGGAATTACTCGTCAATGAAAAATTGGTTTCCAAACTGCAATTAAAATCAGCGAATGATATTATTGGCAAAAATATCCTGATTAATGGGTTGACTGCACCCGTAGTCGGGGTCGTAAAGGATTTTTATAATCAATCCTTTTACGAAGAAATAGAACCTGTAGTCCTTTCAACTTTTCAGGACAGAAGATACAGGTATGCGGTAAAAATTAATACTGCGGGAGTGACTCAAACCCTGGCTGCTCTGGAAAGTCTTTGGTCCAAAACATATCCGGAGCAGATCTACCAATATGAGTTTGTAGATGATCAAATTGCAGAGTTTTATGCCACCGATGAATCTTTATTAAAACTTATTAAATCTTTTTCATTCATCGCAATTTTTATTTCTTGTCTGGGACTGTATGGTTTAGTCAGTTTCATGGCAGTTCAGAAGACAAAAGAAATAGGGATTCGTAAATTATTAGGAAGTAGTGTTGGACAAATCATGCTGATCTTCTGCAAAGAATTTTCCAGGTTGATTGTCTTTGCTTTTTTAGTTGCTTCACCTATCGCCTGGTTATTGATGAATCATTGGTTACAGGATTTTAAATACCGGATTGATATAGGCCCATCTGTTTTTATTTTTACAATATTGGGTACCCTGACTATTGCAATGATGACTGTAGCTTATAAAACAATCAGAGCTGCTGTTGCTAATGTTATAAAAAGTATACGAAATGAATAGGAGAAGGTGTGAGGTAGGAGGTATGAGCAATGAGCTGCGAGCTATAAGTATTCAGCTATCAGTAAAATACAGCTCACAGCTCGAACCTGATACCTCTCACCTTATACCTCAAACCTTTTCACCATTAACCATTCACCATTCACCATTAATCATTCACCATTAATCATTAACCATTAATCATTCACCATTAATCATTAACCATTAACCTTTTTACCATTCACCTTTTAGCCTTTTCACCTTTTAGCCTTTTAACC
>JBDTUE010000464.1:0-2519 GCA_040007895.1 Saprospiraceae bacterium
CGTAAAATCATTGAATTGCTGATGCCGCAGGAAGCGGATAGTCCACTTAAAAAGCTTTTCTCCATTGTATTTTCTGAACGCACAATGAGTGATACCCAGACAATGATGTCCATTTATGGAGCAAAAAAATTATCAACTTTTTCAAGATTAAAAACCAGACTAAAGGATGTTTTAATTAAAGCGACTCTGCTTCAGAACACAAATTTGGAAAGTGGAAATTCAAGAGTTAATGAATCTATGAATCAATATAGACATGCGCTTGCATCTAGATTTTTACAACAACAAAAACTTAGCCATTTAGCAATTGAAATTGCTGAAAGAGCTTTGGTTAAATCCATGAAATATGATGCTACTGAAAATGTAATACTTCTCGTTAGATTGCTCGTAAATCACTTTGGTATTATGGAATACAATAAGGATAAATTCAAAAAATATTTAGCTCTTCAAAAACATTATTTGTTTGTGCATTCATGTGAAATAAAGGCACAAAACTACTACATAGAACTTCAACACAGTTTGTTGTATTCACTGGGTCCATCCAATGAATCAACAATAGTGAAGTCGAAGATATATGCAGCTGATTTAGATAAATTAGAAAATATTAAAACATATTTCTTTTTAACCAATAAGTATAAAGTAAAAGCATTAAATCTTGAATACGAAAAGAATTATGAAGCATTATTAGTCCTATCTGACCAAACAATTAAGGAATTCACTAGACCTAAATTCAGGAGTAACTCTTTTCAACATAGCCTAAATCTAAGAAAAGCATCAGCTTTAATTCAGCTAGGACGCAATGATGAGGCAATATTACTAGGAACTAAAGACATGAAAAGCTTACCCTCCGGATCACTAGGCTGGTACTTCATGGCGCATTATAAATTAAAAGCTCTCCTGTATAAAGGCGACTACAAAAACGCAGTGGATTTAATTAAGCTTATGATAGAGAATCCTCTATTTTCCAAAATAGGTGGTAACTATCGTGAGCTTTTCACAGCTACCCTCGGTTATATCCACCTGATCGTCGACTCAGGACTGGCAGGGGATCCCAAAAAACTAAAAAATCTCCTACCTGAATTCAAAATCGGGAAGTTCTTAAACGCTATACCGGTCTTCAGTAAAGACAAACAAGGCATCAACGTCAGCATCCTGCTGATGCATGTAGCTATACTCCTTCAAAGAAAGAATCATGACGCCATCATAGACCGGGCCGACTCACTAAAACAATATGCCTACAAATACCTGCGAAAAGATGACTCATTCCGGAGCAATTGCATGATCAAAATGGTCATCCAGATGACAAAAGCCGGTTTTAATCCCATCCGCACAGAACGCTATACCCGTGACCTATTGATTCAATTAGAAGCCGTAAAACTTGCCGGTTCAGGTGAAAACATCGAAACGGAAATCATTCCGTATGAGGTGCTTTGGACAGTAATGAAGAAGGCGTTGTAAAAAACAAAAACAGTCTTTGACTCTGATTTATGTGATTTTTGTGAGATATGTGATTATTATTTTCATGTCCATCGTATTTAGCACATTAACCACATATAAGACAAACGTGGGCTAAAGACCTCTCCATTATCTGAAGTCTTCAATTTATTTGAAATCCGTCTGGTACTTTTTTTTTAATCATGTATTTCATAAAAATCACATAAATCACAGTTTAGACAAAGGGGGAGCATTAAAATTCGGGATGGTTTCAATGCAGGTTTATTCTTGCTTATCCTCAGAATGCAAGTGGAAAAAACCCAGACACGATCATTTTTAATGATTGCCATTTCATTGCTTCCGAGTAAATTTTAAACTGAATAATTATTTTATCTTAAAGGAACCACAAACCGGAGATAAAGCATTCCGTACGAACATGCAGCTCGTCTTATCACATTCGTTATTATTTCGTCATTACAAACACTTCCTTGCGGTATATTTAAGGAATTTTAAATTTATACAGATGCGACTTTCTATTGCTATTCTGGCTTTAATTCTACTTAGTTGTGGAAAAGATGATCTGACTCCAGGTGGATATGGCTATCCTAAAGGCATTACGATTCAGGACAAGACATCCATAAATGATTGCACTCTTCCGGAATGTTCTGAGGATAGAATAATTAGACTTATTGCAAAAGATGTAAAGGGCACAATTCATTTAGATACAATCCAACATAAATATGGTGTTGGCTACCTGCATGGCTTTGATGCTTTTGTTGATTTTTATTTTTGTGACCTACCTTCCGAATTTCAGATAGAAGGTCTGGAAGTAAAATTTGATGGAAAGCTAATAGATGCTTGTGGTTATTATCAACCAACCTGGCCTATTGAAGAGATTTATATTCTTAAGGTTGATAAAATACAAAAATTATAAAAACATGATTTCAGTGACTCCATTCTGACATTCTGCATCTAGTGAATTACATAATATAGGTTTCACTTGACACTTAAGCTTTTTATTTCCTTAGCCTTAGCCTTTTTTCCTATCTTTCGTCTGAGCGAAATCCATCATGCGTCCACGTAGCCTG